>NZ_JBFAOY010000014.1:0-196942 GCF_040675505.1 Streptomyces sp. NPDC049597 | reverse complement strand
GGGGGGGCGGGACACCGGGCGCGGGGGCGCGGCTCACGCGCGGAGCGACCCGCGCGTCAGCGGCGCCCTCGCCGCGTCCGGACCTTCGGCCCCGGATCAGTCCTCGAACGTCGCCGACAGGGCCTCGGCCAGGCCCGGCACCAGGCCGCCGCCGGTGAGCACCTCGTTCGGCGAGTCCTTCTCGCGCAGGCGCAGGGCCGACTCCCGGGCCCCGTCGCGGAGCACGGCCACGGTCATCCGGACCTCCTGGCGGTCCGGGTGCGAGGCGACCCACTTGGTCAGGGACGCCTCGTCGAGGCCGTCCGGAACGGAGGCCTCGGCGGACGGCGGCAGCATCAGGCGCTCCACCGTCAGCGCGCAGCCGGCGACCGCGTCCGGCCAGGCGATCGTGCCGAGGAACTCGTCGAGCGGGGTGCCGGCCGGGATCTCGTCCTGCTCGATCAGGGTGAGCGGGGCGGCCGCGTCGCCCTCGTCGAGGCCGAGCTGGGCGGCCAGACCCGGCTCCTGGGAACGCAGCTGAGCGGTGTCGACGAGGGCGAACAGCCGGGCCGGCTGGTCCCAGCCGAGCGTGGCGGCGTACTCGTCGATCTCGAGCACGGCCCGGGTGAGCGGGCTCGCGGCGATCGGGCCCGAAGGGGGCTGGTTGTCGGGGGCGGGGGAAGAAGCGTTGGACATGGTCAATATCCTGCCTCCTTCCTGCCTCGCGACGGGAACTAGGCAAAGCCTCGGTCAGTTGCATCAGTGGGGCTCTACGATCGCGGGGCCCGATTCACACGACCGCGAACTTCGAGGTGCGCACGTTGGCTTTCCAGATGCCGGACCGCGGCGGAGGCCCGACCGGGCCACGGATGAGAGTGGGCCGGCCGTCCCGGCGCGTCCGCACCCTGCTCATGACACTGGGCGTCCTGGCCGTTTTGGCCATGGTGTTCGTCATGTTCTCCGGGTTCTGGACCGACTGGCTCTGGTACCGCTCCGTCAGGTACTCCTCCGTCTTCACGACCACCCTGTGGACCAAGATCGGACTGTTCGCCGTCTTCGGCCTGCTCATGGCAGCGGCCGTCGGCGTGAACATCTGGCTGGCCCACCGGCTGCGGCCGCCGCTCAGCGCGATGTCGCTGGAGCAGCAGAGCCTCGACCGGTACCGCATGGGCATCGCCCCCTACAAGAAGTGGGTGCTCCTCGCGATCACCGCCCTGGTCGGGCTGATCGCCGGCGCCTCCGCCACCAGCCAGTGGCGGACGTGGCTGATGTGGGTGAACGGCGTGCCCTTCGGCCAGAAGGACCCGCAGTTCAAGATGGATGTGGCGTTCTACGCGTTCGACCTGCCGTGGTACCGCTTCCTGCTCGGCTTCGGCTTCGCGGCCGTCGTGCTGTCCCTGATCGCCGCCGCCCTGACCCACTACCTGTACGGCGGGCTGCGGATCACCAGCCCCGGCGCGCGGGCGACCGGCGCCGCCACCGGCCACCTGTCGGTCCTGCTGGGACTGTTCGTGGCGCTCAAGGCCGTGGCGTACTGGCTCGACCGGTACGGGCTCGCGGTGAAGTCCAGCGACTTCAAGGCCACGAGCAACTGGACGGGCCTGCGCTACGTCGACGCCAACGCGTATCTGCCGGCCAAGACGATCCTGTTCTGTATCGCGGTGATCTGCGCCGTGCTCTTCTTCGCCACGCTCTGGCGCCGGACCTGGCAGCTGCCGGTGATCGGCTTCGGGCTCATGGTGCTCTCCGCGATCCTGATCGGCGGGCTCTACCCGGCGATCGTGCAGAAGTTCCAGGTCCAGCCGAACGAGCAGGCCAAGGAAGCCGAGTACATCCGCAAGAACATCGAGGCGACGCGCACGGCGTACGGCATCGACGGCGTGAAGCCGACGGACTACTCGGGCCGCGGACAGATCAAGGACGCGCAGAAGCAGCGCGCGGACGCCGATTCGGCGGCCAGCTACCGCATAAACGACCCCAACATCGTCTCGCCCACGTTCCAGCAGCTGGAGCAGGAGCGGAAGTACTACCAGTTCCCCTCCACGCTGGACATCGACCGGTACAAGGGCCAGGACACCGTCATCGGTCTGCGTGAGCTCAACCTCCAGGGCGTCGACAAGCGCAACTGGATCAACGACCACTTCACGTACACCCACGGCTACGGCGCCGTCGCCGCCAAGGGCACGGACACGGCCAGGGGCACCGGCGGCGCCCCGGAGTTCACCGAGTCCGGTCTCCCTTCCAAGGGCAGCCTCGGCGACTACGAGCAGCGGATCTACTACGGCGAGAAGACCACCCAGTACTCGATCGTGGGCGGGCCCCAGAAGGAGCTCGACTACGAGAAGGACGGTGGCGGCCAGGTCACCACGAGCTACGCGGGCAAGGGCGGCATCGACCTCTCCGGCCCGCTCAACCGCGCGGCGTACGCCGTGGCGTTCAGTGAGCCGCAGATCCTGTACTCGGGGGCGATCGGCGACGGTTCGAAGATCCTCTACAACCGCACGCCCAAGGAGCGCGTCGAAGCGGTCGCCCCGTGGCTGACCATCGACGGCGACGCCTACCCGGCGGTCGTGGGCAAGCGGATCCAGTGGGTCGTCGACGCCTACACCACGACCAACGGCTACCCCTACGCGTCCCGCACGACGCTCGGGGAGACGACCTCCGACTCGCTGACCGACCGGCAGCGCGCGGTGGTCGCCCAGCAGAACCAGGTCAACTACATCCGGAATTCGGTGAAGGCCACGGTCGACGCCTACGACGGCACGGTGACCCTGTACGAGTGGGACGAGAAGGACCCGGTCCTCAAGACGTGGAAGAAGGCGTTCCCCGGCACGGTCACGCCGAAGGCCGAGATCCCGGACGAGCTGAAGGCCCATCTGCGGTATCCGCAGGACATGTTCAAGGTCCAGCGTGAGCTGCTGTCGCTCTACCACGTCACCGAGCCCGCTCCGTTCTACAACGCGAGTGACGCCTGGCAGGTGCCGAACGACCCCACCAAGGCCGACAGCAACGCGGTCCCGCCGTACTACTTGTCCCTCAAGCTGCCGGGGCAGGAGCGCCAGCAGTTCGCGCTGACGACGACCTTCACCCCCAGCGGACGGCCCAACCTGCGGGCGTTCATGGCGGTCGACGCCGACGCCATGAGCCGCGACTACGGCAAGATCAGACTGATGCGGGTGACGGACGACAAGGTCGACGGTCCCGAGCAGGTGCAGAGCCGGCTCAACAGGCACGACCCCATCGCCACCTTCGTCCGCGACCTCAAGGGCGCCGACTCGACCATCAAGTACGGCAACTTGCTGACCGTTCCCCTGGACAGCGGCTTCCTGTACGTCGAGCCGATCTACGCCCAGGGCCGCGGCTCGGAGTTCCCCCTGCTGAGCAAGGTGGCCGTGGTGTACGGCCAGCGCATCGGCTTCGCCGACGATCTCGGCGGCGCGCTGTCGCAGGTGTTCGGCGAGAGCGCACCGGACGACGGGACCACCACCCCGCCGACCGAGCCCGGGGAGCCGCCGACGCAGCCCACCGAGCCGCCCGCCACGGGCGACGCGGCGCTCAAGGACGCCATCCAGGACGCGCAGAAGGCGTACTCGGACGGCCAGGCGGCCATGAAGCGTGGCGACTGGGCGGCCTACGGCAAGTCGCAGGAAGCGCTGCAGGAGGCGCTCCAGCGGGCCGCGGACGCCGAGGCCCGGCTGAAGGAGCCCGACAGCGGCGGCTGACGGGATCCGCCCCGCGTCGTGATACCTTTACGGCACAACGACGCGGGGTGGAGCAGCTCGGTAGCTCGCTGGGCTCATAACCCAGAGGTCGCAGGTTCAAATCCTGTCCCCGCTACTGGAATGAAGAGGGCCCGGATCCTTGAGGATCCGGGCCCTCTTCGTGCTGACCCGACACCTTCGGGGGGTTCTTCCCGGAAGTGCGCGCCGCAGTGCGCGAGTTGGGGACGGGCGTGTTTGACTTATCTCTCTGTGGGCAAGTCGACAAAACGCTGAAGTGACCTCACTGGCTGCGGTATACCAGGTGTACGCGGGTTGCAGGTGGTGCGACGATGGAATTTATGGGGGACAGGGCAACTCTGTTGGAGTCAGAGCGGTTTGTGCAGCCGCATGCCGGAAACGCGGCGGACGCGACGCATCCCGTCGACGCCGTCGAGGCGGCGGACGCGGTGAACGCATCCGGCCGCGTCGACAACGTCGTCAGGACCAGCGGCCTCGACGCCGCGGAGAACGTCGACGCCGAGGAGGCCGCCGGTGCCGAAGCGCGCCACCGCAGCGCCGCGGACCACGGCGACACGGCCTCGATGAGTGTGCTCGGCGCACTCCTGCTGCGCCGGGGGGATCTGGACGGCGCCGAGCCCTATCTGCGCGGCGCGACCGCCGACGGCGACCGTGCGGCCGCCAACAACCTGGGCGTGCTGCTGCACCAGCGCGGCTACGCGGACGAGGCGGCCGGCTGGTGGCGCATCGCCGCGGTCGCCGGTTCGGCGGCCGCCGCGCACGCGCTCGGACGGCACTTCCGCGAACGCGGCGACGAACCGGCCGCCGAGTACTGGCTGCGCCAGTCCGCCGAGCAGGGTCATGCCCTCGGGGCGTACGCGCTGGCCGATCTGCTGGAGCACCGCGGCGAGGGCGGGGCCGAGCGCTGGCTGCGCACGGCGGCCGAGCAGGGCCACCGCGAGGCCGCGTACCGCCTGGCCAGGGCGCTGGAGCGCCGCGCCGCGGAGGAGGCGCGCAAGGGTGAGGGCATCGGCCCGCTCGGTCCGGCCGCCACGCCGTCCCGTGCCGCATCGGCTGCGCGCCGGGAGGGATCAGCCGGGGGCGGTACGAGAGGCGGCCGCCGCGTTTCCGGCACGGGCGCCGAAGGGGTCGCCCGTGCGGCGGGCGGGACGCGCCGTGGCATGCCCCCCGGCGGAACGCAGGGCGAGCGGACCCCGGGCGTCGGCGTCCGTGCGGGCGGTGGCGAGCGGGGCGGCGACGTGGCTGGGGGCGGCGGGGCCGTCTGGCAGACGGATGCCGGGCTCCGCGTGCTCGCCGAGGCCGAGGCCGCCCGTCCCGAGGCCGAGCGGGAGCCGAGTCTGCTCGACGAGGCCGTCCAGTGGCACCGGCAGGCGGCCGCGCGCGGGCACCGGCGCGCCGCCCTGCATCTGGGCGCCATCCTCGAAAGGCGCGGCGAGCTGAAGGAGGCCGGCCGCTGGTACCTGACGGCCGCGAAGGACGGGGAGGCCCGGGCCGCCTGCGCGCTCGGGTTCCTGCTGCGGGACGCGGGCGACGAGGAGAGCGCCGCCGTGTGGTGGCTGCGAGCCGCCCAGGACGGCGACGGCAACGCGGCGAACGCCCTCGGCGCGCTGCACGCCGCCCGTGGCGAGGCGCAGAGCGCCGAGCGCTGGTACCGCGCCGCCATGGACGCGGGCGACGTCAACGGCGCGTACAACCTCGGCCTGCTGTGCGCCGCCCAGGACCGCACGGCCCAGGCCGAGCAGTGGTACCGCCGCGCCGCCTACGCCGGGCACCGGGAGGCCGCCAACGCGCTCGCCGTCCTGCTCCTGCAGGCAGGGGACCACGCCGGAGCCGAGCCCTGGTTCTCCAAGGCGGCCGAGGCGGGCAGCGTCGACGCGGCGTTCAACCTGGGCATCCTCCACGTCGGCCGGGACGACGACCGCACCGCGCTGTCCTGGTACGAGCGGGCCGCGGCAGCCGGTCACACCGAGGCCGCGCTCCAGGTCGGCATCGCCCGGCTCAAGGAGGGCGACGAACAGGCCGCCGAGCGCCACCTGCGGTGCGCGGCGGGCGGCGGGAGCGCCGAGGCCGCGTTCCGGCTCGCCACGGTGCTGGACGCGCGCCGGCCGCCGCCGGGCCCGCCGGCCCTCGGTGAGCCGATGGCGGAGAAGAGCGAGTGCGAGGAGTGGTACGAGCGGGCCGCGGAGCAGGGGCACCTGCGCGCCCAGGTGCGGGTCGGCATGCTCGCCGCCGCCCGGGGCGACATGGCCGAGGCGGCCCGCTGGTACCGCGAGGCCGCGGAGGCCGGCAGCCGCAGCGGCGCGTTCAACCTCGGGCTGCTCCTCGCCCGTGAGGGCAGCGAGCGGGAGGCCGCCCTGTGGTGGACCCGCGCGGCACGGGCCGGCCACGGCAGGGCCGCCCTGCGGCTCGCGCTGCTCGCCGCCCGCAGGGGCGAGCTCGCCGAGGGACAGCGCTGGTGCGCCAGGGCGGTCGAGCTGGGGCCGGTGGAGGTCGCGGAGCGCGCGGCGAAGCTGCGCGAGGCGCTGCTCCAGGAGCTGACCGCGTAAGCGCGGGGCCGCGGGCCTGCGGGGCCGCGGGGCCGCAAGGAAGGGATTTGCTCTGGTCCACGGGGTTCCCGTAAGGTGGTGTTCACCGACGCGGGGTGGAGCAGCTCGGTAGCTCGCTGGGCTCATAACCCAGAGGTCGCAGGTTCAAATCCTGTCCCCGCTACTGAAGCGAAGGCCCGGATCCTCGAGATCCGGGCCTTCGGTCTTGTCCGGCCGCTTCGGTCCCGTCGCCGCCGACAGTCGCGCCGGACCGCCGGTCACCCGGATCCGATCCGAACCGGCGACCGATCCGCCTTCGACCTGACGAAGAAGGGCCCCGACGATCGTGTCGGGGCCCTTCTCGGTGGTTTCGTGCTTACGCGGCGGCGCAGTTCGGGCAGGTGCCGCGGTAGGTCACCTCGACGTCGGAGATCGTGAAGCCGAAGCGCTCCGAGTCGGGGAGGTCGGCCAGGGGGTTGCCCGACGGGTGGACGTCGCGGATCGCGCCGCACCGGGAGCACACCAGGTGCTGGTGGGGCCGGTGGGCATTGGGGTCGTAGCGCTTGGCGCGGCGGTCGGTCGCCACCTCGAGCACCTCACCGAGGCTGACCAGCTCACCCAGCGTGTTGTAGACGGTGGCCCGGGAGATCTCGGGCAGGCGCTCCACCGCGCGCGCGTGGACCTCGTCGGCCGTCAGGTGGACGTGGTCGCCGTCGAGGACCTCGGCCACGACGCGCCGCTGGGCGGTCATGCGCCAGCCGCGTCCGCGGAGTCGTTCCAACAGGTCACTCATGGGACCCAGCCTAACAGTGAAGGGGGCCGTGTCCCGAACGGGTGTGACTTTGGATGTCTGCTTGACTTGGACAAAGTCCAGTGTAGGATCGAGACCAGCGCATACCAAGGGCAGGCAGTGCGAATTCGATCAACGGGCAGAACGACGCAGGAGGCGCACGTGACGCAGGGACCGCTCACCACGGAGGCCGGAGCACCGGTCGCCGACAACCAGAACAGCGAGACGGCGGGCGTCGGCGGTCCTGTACTGGTCCAGGACCAGCTGCTGCTGGAGAAGCTCGCGCACTTCAACCGTGAGCGCATCCCGGAGCGAGTGGTCCACGCCCGCGGCGCCGGCGCGTACGGCACCTTCACGCTCACCCGCGACGTCTCGCAGTGGACGCGCGCGAAGTTCCTGTCCGAGGTCGGCAAGCAGACGGAGACGTTCCTGCGCTTCTCGACGGTCGCGGGCAGCCTGGGCGCGGCGGACGCGGTCCGCGACCCGCGCGGCTGGGCGCTGAAGTTCTACACCGAAGAGGGCAACTACGACCTCGTCGGCAACAACACCCCGGTGTTCTTCATCAAGGACGCCATCAAGTTCCCCGACTTCATCCACACCCAGAAGCGCGACCCGTACACGGGCAGCCAGGAGGCGGACAACGTCTGGGACTTCTGGGGCCTGTCGCCGGAGTCCACCCACCAGGTGACCTGGCTGTTCGGCGACCGCGGCATCCCCGCCTCGTACCGCCACATGAACGGCTACGGCTCCCACACCTACCAGTGGAACAACGAGGCCGGCGAGGTCTTCTGGGTCAAGTACCACTTCAAGACCGACCAGGGCATCAAGAACCTCACCCAGGAAGAGGCCAACAGGCTCGCCGGTGAGGACCCGGACTCCCACCAGCGCGACCTGCGCGAGGCCATCGAGCGCGGCGACTTCCCGACCTGGACCGTGCAGGTGCAGATCATGCCGGCGGCCGAGGCGGCGACCTACCGCTTCAACCCGTTCGACCTCACCAAGGTGTGGCCGCACGAGGACTACCCGCCGATCGAGATCGGCAAGCTGGAGCTCAACCGCAACCCGGAGAACGTCTTCGCCGAGGTCGAGCAGTCCATCTTCAGCCCCGCCCACTTCGTGCCGGGCATCGGCCCTTCCCCGGACAAGATGCTCCAGGGCCGCCTGTTCGCGTACGGCGACGCCCACCGCTACCGCGTCGGCATCAACGCCGACCACCTGCCGGTGAACCGCCCGCACGCCACCGAGGCGCGCACGAACAGCCGTGACGGCTTCCTGTACGACGGCCGTCACAAGGGTGCGAAGAACTACGAGCCCAACAGCTTCGGCGGCCCGCACCAGATCGACCGCCCGCTGTGGCAGCCGGTCCCGGTGACCGGTGCGACCGGCGACCACCCGGCGCCCGTCCACGCCGAGGACAACGACTTCGTGCAGGCGGGCAACCTCTACCGCCTGATGTCCGAGGAGGAGAAGGGCCGTCTGATCGACAACCTCGCCGGCTTCATCGCCAAGGTGTCGCGCGACGGCATCGCCGAGCGTGCGATAGACAACTTCCGCCAGGCGGACGGCGACTTCGGCAAGCGGCTCGAGGCCGCGGTCCAGGCCCTGCGCGGCTGACCCGCTTGTCGTGGCCGGAGGGCCGGATCCCTGTCCAGGGGGATCCGGCCCTCTCGTGTGTGCATGCGGTCGCGCCCGTGCGTTCGTGCGGGTGAGCTCTCCGGTCAGCCGGCGACCGAGCCCGCGTGCCGCCTGGCCGGGGCCCAGCAGCGGATGATGTCGCGGACGGAGACGATGCCCACCGGGCCGCCGCTGTCCGTCACGATCAGATGGCGGAAGCCGCCGTGCGCCATTGCTCCGGCCGCCTCCTCCAGGGTCCAGGAAGGTGCGGCGAACACGACGTCGGTGGTGGTGTGGGTTCCGGCGGTCTCCAGGTCCGGGTTCTGGCCCGAGCCGACCGAGTTCAGGATGTCGCGCTCGGTGAGGATCCCGAGGCCCAGGTCGCCGTCGAGGACGACCGCCGCGCCGACGCGTCGTGCGGCCATCAGACTGGCCGCCTGGCGGAGTGTGTGTGCGGGTCCGATGGTGAGGACCACCGTGCTCATGGCATCACGGACGAGCATGGACGGAGCCACCTCCTTGGTGCACCGGTCGCTAGAGAACCGATTCACAAGTTCACAAGTGGGGGGACTCTCAGAGTCGCAGTCCCCAACTCGGGCAGCAAGGGGGCGTACGCGGCATGTTGGGCCGCGCACGAAAGCCTCCGATGGCGCGGGCGTGCGCCGAGCGGGTCAGTACCGCTGGTTCAGATAGCCCAGGAGTTCGCGGTGGAGCAGCCCGTTCGACGCGGCGGCGTTGCCGCTGTGCGGGCCCGGAGTGCCGTCGAGGCCGGTGAACGAACCGCCCGCCTCCTGCACCACGATCGCGGGAGCCGCCATGTCCCACAGCGACAGCTCCGGCTCGGCGCAGACGTCCACCGATCCCTCGGCGACCATCATGTACGACCAGAAATCGCCGTAGCCGCGGGTGCGCCAGCAGGCCCGCGTCAGGTCCAGGAACCCGTCGAGGCGCCCCTGCTCCTCCCAGCCGCTCAGCGACGAGTACGCGAACGACGCGTCCTGCATCCGCTCCACCTTCGAGACCTGGATCCGCGTCGCCGACGTCAGACTGCGGCCGGTGAACGAGCCCGCGCCCTTCGCCGCCCACCAGCGGCGGCCCAGCGCCGGGGCCGACACCACGCCCACCACCGGCTCGAAGCCGCTCTCTCCCGCCTCCATCAGCGAGATGAGCGTCGCCCACACCGGAACGCCGCGCACGTAGTTCTTGGTGCCGTCGATCGGGTCGACGACCCAGCGCCGCGGACCGGTGCCCTCGATGCCGTACTCCTCGCCGAGGATCGCGTCGCGCGGCCGTGCCCGCTGGAGCTGGCCGCGGATCAGCTCCTCGGCAGCCTTGTCGGCCTCGCTCACCGGCGTCATGTCCGGCTTGGTCTCGACCTTGAGGTCCAGGGCCTTGAACCGCTCCATCGTGGTGGCGTCGGCGGCGTCCGCGAGGACATGGGCGAGGCGCAGATCATCGTGGTAGTCCGGCATGCCGTCACTCTATCGGTGCAGGACCAGGGTGTTCCCTGGCGGCAGGGGCGGCCACCAGACGCGCTGCCGGGTCCCTTGACAGCCCCGGCGGGCCCGTCAACCCTGTGCCCACAGACGCCCGGTCGGGGAGGCGACGATGCCCGCAGCTCGAGAGTCCCTGCTGAACGCCGCGCTCGTGGCGCTCGGCGACCTTCCCTGGTCCGGGGTGCGGATGACCGATGTCGCCGGAGCCGCGGGTGTCTCCCGCCAGACGCTCTACAACGAGTTCGGCAGCAAGGACGGCCTCGCCCGCGCTCTGGTGCGGCGCGAGGCCGACCGCTATCTGCGCGGTGTGGAACGGCTGCTGGCCCAGCGGACCGAACCCTGCGAACGGCTCGTCTCCCTCGCCGAGTGGACCGTCGGCGAGGCCCGCGCCCGGCCGCTGCTGCGCGCCCTGCTCACCGGCTGCTGGGGCGATCGGCTCCCCGTCCCGCGCCCGGTGCGCCGGGGCGCGGCCCAGCCCGCCGTGCCGGCCCAGCGCCGCGCTGACGCGGGGCTTCCCGCACCGGCCGAGCTGCTCGCTGCCGTACGGGACCGGTCGCGCACAGCGGTCGGACATGCGCGGCGTTCGCGGCAGGGGCGCGCCACCGACGACCCGGCGGATCTGCCGCAGCGCTGCGAACTGGCCGTACGCCTCGCGCTGTCCTACGTGATCGCGCCCATGGGAGAGGGCGTCGCCCAGCTGGTGCGGACCTCTGTCGGCGGGGTCGGGACCGCGGTCAGTGCGCCGAGCCCGAGAGCTGCAGACCGATGACGCCGACGATCACCATCGTGATCGAGACGATCTTGAGTGTGGAGACCAGGTCGCCGAGGAAGAGCATGCCGTAGAGGGCCGTGCCGGCCGCGCCGATCCCGGTCCACACCGCATACGCGGGTCCGACGTCGAGCTTTCTCAGCGCGAGGGTCAGCAGGCCGAAACTGCCGAGTGCGAATGCCGCGAACGCGATCGTCGGCCACAGGCGTGTGAACCCGTGCGACAGCTTGAGGCAGACGGCGAAGCCCGTCTCCAGGAGCCCGGCGACCACCACCAGCAGCCACGCCATCGGTCTTCTGCCTCCCGCGTCGTTCGATGACTGCTCGGTCCGGGACTGCTTGGTCCGACTTGGTGCGATTATGCACTTACCGGCCGCCCTGGGTGGCAAACGCGGACGTCTCAGTCGCCTTCGCGTCGCTCCCGCGTCGCCAGCAGGCGCCGCAGGGAGTACAGCCGGGCGGGATCCGCGTGGCCCTCGGCCACCCAGTCGTCCAGCGCGCAGTCCTGCTCGTCGTGCGAACAGGCCCGCGGGCATCCCTCCGTACCGGGCTCCAGATCGGGGAAGGCGTGGATGACGCGGGAGGGGTCGACATGGTGCAGGCCGAACGACCGCACGCCGGGCGTGTCGATCACCCAGCCCCCCTTCTCGTCCGCGAGGGGCAGGGCGAGCGCCGACGTGGTCGTGTGCCGGCCCCGGCCGGTGACCGCGTTGACGTGCCCGGTGCTGCGCCGCCGCTCCTGGGGCACCAGCGCGTTCACCAGGGTCGTCTTGCCGACACCCGAGTGCCCGACGAACGCCGTCGTCCGGCCCACCAGGTGCTCGCGCACGCGCTCCGCCGCGAGGCCGTCCACGAACTCCTCGCGGGTGGTGACCACATGGGGCACGCCGAGCGCGCCGTACATCTCCAGCAGCTCGTCCGGAGGGGCGAGGTCCGACTTGGTCAGCACCAGCAGCGGCTCCAGACCGCCGTCGTACGCCGCGACCAGGCAGCGGTCGATCAGCCGGGGCCGCGGTTCGGGGTCGGCGAGCGCGGTCACGATCGCGAGCTGGTCCGCGTTGGCGACGACCACGCGCTCGAAGGGATCGTCGTCGTCGGCCGTACGCCGCAGCACCGAGCTGCGCTGCTCGATCCGTACGATCCGGGCCAGGGTGTCCTTGGCGCCCGACAGATCACCGACGATGCCGACCCGGTCGCCGACGACCGCCGCCTTGCGGCCCAGCTCACGGGCCTTCATCGCCACCACGACCCGGTCCTCGACCAGACACGTCAGCCGGCCCCGGTCGACGGTGAGGACCATCCCCTCGGCCGCGTCCTCGTGCTTCGGCCGGATGCTGGTGCGCGGGCGGTTCCCCTTGCGGTTGGGGCGCGAGCGGATGTCGTCCTCGTCGGTGTGCTTGCCGTAGCGGCGCATGACCTCAGGCCCCGAGCATTTCGGCCCACATCCGCGGGAAGTCGGGCAAGGTCTTGGCCGTGGTCGCCACGTTCTCGATCTGCACGTCCTTCACGGCGAGACCGATGATCGACCCGGCCGTCGCCATCCGGTGGTCGTCGTACGTGTGGAACACGCCGCCGTGCAGCGGACGCGGGCGGATGTGCAGGCCGTCCTCGGTCTCGGTGACGTCGCCGCCGAGCTCGTTGATCTCCTTGGTGAGCGCCGCGAGCCGGTCGGTCTCGTGCAGCCGCAGGTGCGCCACACCGCGCAGCGTCGAGGGGGAGTCGGCCAGCGCGGCCACCGCCGCGATGCCCGGTGTCAGCTCGCCCACCTCGCCCAGGTCCACGTCGATGCCGTGGATGCGGCCGCTGCCGGTGAACACCAGCGCCGTACCGTCCGGCGTCGTGGTCAGCTCGCAGGTGCCGCCCATCCGGGTGAAGATCTCACGCAGCGCGTCACCGGGCTGGGTGGTCCGCTCGGGCCAGTCCGGGATCGTGACCCGGCCGCCGGTGACCAGCGCGGCCGCGAGGAACGGCTGGGCGTTGGACAGGTCGGGCTCGATCGTGAGGTCGCGGCCCAGCAGGGCGCTGTGCGAGACACGCCAGACGTCCGGCTCGCCGCCGGTCTCCGGCTCGTCGACCTGGGCGCCCACCGCGCGGAGCATGTCGACGGTCATCCGGATGTGCGGCATCGAGGGCAGCCGGCCGCCCACGTGGCGCACCTCGACGCCCTGGTTGAAACGCGGTGCCGACAGGAGCAGCGCGGACACGAACTGGGACGAGGAGGAGGCGTCGATCCGCACCGGACCGCCGTCCAGCGCACCGCCGCCGTGCACCGTCATGGGCAGCGCCCCGCGGTCGTCGTCGTCGATACGGGCGCCGAGGGTGCGCAGGGCGCCGATCACGCCGCCGAGGGGGCGCTCGTAGGAACGCGGGTCGCCGTCGAAGCGGATCGGGCCGTCGGCGAGCGCGGCGACGGGCGGCAGGAACCGCATGACCGTGCCCGCGTTGCCGACGTCGACGGTGGCCGGGCCGTGCAGACCCGAGGGGATGACGCGCCACGCCTCGCCGGCGCCGCCCGTCGTGCTGGAGGAGACGGTCTCCTCGATGCCGACGCCCATCGCCTGGAGCGCGGCCGACATCAGGAGGGTGTCGCGGGAGCGCAGCGGGCGGCGCAGCCAGCCCGGCTCGGCGGCGAGGGCGGCCAGCACGAGCGCGCGGTTCGTGACCGATTTCGATCCGGGCACGGTGACGGTCGCTTCGACGGCTCCGGTCGCGTAGGGGGCGGGCCAGAGGGCGGGGTGCACGGTGCTGTCGGTCATGGCCATCACTTTAGTGGCTCGGCGCCGACCGCCTTCGAGGTCACAGCCCGAGCAGCCACCGGCCTCCGCCGATCAGCGAACAGAAGGCCACCAGATGGAAGAACGCCAGCCACACGGCGGGTGGCACATGGGTGAGCCGCCCGAGCTGGTCCGCGTCCGAGTCCGGCGCGCCTCCGTGGCGGCGCTTGGACTGCAGCTCGAACACCGGCCGCACACCGCCGAGCAGCATGAACCACACGGCCGTGTAGGCGAAGAGGGACTGCACGCCGGGTCCTGTCAGCCAGGACACGAGGACGAACGCGGCTCCGGTCACGGTCACCGTGAGGACGCCGTAGGCGTTGCGGACCATGACCAGCAGCGCCAGCAGCAGCGCCGTGGCGACCCACAGCAGCAGCGTGATGTGGTGCGCGGCCAGCAGCCAGGCGCCGCCGAGGCCGAGCAGCGGGGTGGCGGTGTATCCGGCGGCCGCGGTCAGGACCATGCCGAGCCCCGTCGGCTTGCCGCGGCTGACGGTCAGGCCGCTGGTGTCCGAGTGCAGCCTGATGCCCTGGAGCGAGCGGCCGGTGACGAGGGCGATCAGGCCGTGGCCGCCCTCGTGCGCGATGGTCACCGCGTTGCGGGTCACCCGCCACAGGGCGGTCGGTATGACGGCGGCGAGCGCTACGAGGCCGGTGACGACGACGAGCCAGGGCTCGGGGGCGTCCTGGATCCCGGTGAGCCGGTCCCACAGGTCCTGGGCGGAGGTCCCGGCGAGGACCGTGGCGGTGTGTGTCGTGACCATTTCGCGGGCGGCTCCCTCGGACGGCGTACGGAAGTGGCAGTGTGGCACCTATGTGCGGACGGTATGCAGCGAGTCGTAGGCCCGAGGATCTGGTCGGACTGTTCCGGGTCGAGAAGTGGGAGCCGGAGGAGACGCTGGCCCCCGACTGGAACGTGGCCCCGACCAAGGAGGTCTACGCGATCCTCGAGCGTCCTGTGAAGGACGCGGCGGACAAGCGTCCGGTTCGGCAACTGCGGGCGCTGAAGTGGGGCCTGGTGCCGTCGTTCGCCAAGACGCCCGAGGGCGCGGCCCGGCTGATCAACGCGCGCGCCGAGACGGTGCACGAGAAGCCGTCGTTCCGCAGGCCCTTCCTGACCCGCCGCTGCATCCTGCCGGCCGACGGCTATTACGAGTGGGTGACCGGGACCGGGGAGCGGGAGCTGGAGGTCGAGGGAAAGAAGAAGCGCCCCCGCAAGCAGCCGTACTTCGTCACTCCCGCGGACGGCTCGGTGTTCGCGATGGCGGGCCTGTACGAGTTCTGGCGCGACCGCACGCTCCCGGACGGTCATCCCCAGGCCTGGTGGGTGACCTGCTCGGTGATCACCACGGACGCGGAGAAGGGGCCGCTCGGCGTGGCGCCGGCCGAGGGGCCGCGGTCGCTGTCCGACATCCACCCCCGGATGCCCCTGATGCTTCTGCCCGATCGCTGGGACGCCTGGCTCGACCCGTCGACGACCGACCCCCACGAGGTGCGTTCCCTGCTCGCGCCGCCGCCGGAAGGACTGATGAGGGCGTACCCGGTCACGACGGCGGTCAGCAACGTGCGCAACAACGGGCCGCAGCTGCTGGAGGAGCTGGCGGGGCCCGAGGAGCCGGTCCTGTTCTGACGCCGCCCTCCCCGGACCGGCCCCCGCGCCGCGACCGCCGGCCGGCGCGAGGGGAACACCAGGCACAGCGTGCCCCGCGTCACAATGGCCGCATGGAGCGCAAAGAGATCGTCGAGGTCGCCGGCGGTGACGCCCGGATCACCTGGTTCCCCGAGAAGCGGGCGCACACCGTCCTCGCGCTCGGTCACGGTGCCGGGGGCGGCATCGAGGCGCGCGACCTGCGGGCGATCGCCGGTGTCCTGCCCGCGCACGGCGTCACCGTCGCCCTCGTCGAGCAGCCCTGGCGCGTCGCCGGCAAGAAGGTCGCCCCCGCGCCGAAGACGCTCGACACCGGATGGCGCGGCGTGTGGCCCGCCCTGGCGAAGGCGGGGCTGCCCGTCGTCGCCGGAGGCCGCAGCGCCGGGGCGCGCGTCGCCTGCCGCACGGCCGTCGAGCTCGGTGCCGCCGGCGTGCTCGCCCTGAGCTTCCCGCTCCATCCGCCCGGCCGCCCCGAGAGGTCCCGCGCCGACGAACTGCTGGGCGCGGGCGTGCCCACCCTCGTCGTGCAGGGCGGCAACGACCCCTTCGGCAGGCCCGAGGAGTTCCCCGAGGGACCCTATGAACTCGTCGAAGTGCCGCTCGGGGATCACGGGTTCGCCGTGCCCAGGAAGGCCGGGATCCCCGAGGCCGAGACCCTCGCGACGATCACCGGTGCTGTGACCCGTTGGACTGCCGCGCTCCGGGAATGAGACGCGGGCGGGCACTGTTGTGGGGGATGTCAGTACAGAGCATGAGTAGGGAGTCCACCGCATGGGTACGACCTTCTGCCCGACAGCCGAGCGCGCCACCGGGCTGGACTGGACGGTGCTCTCGCAGGGCAAGAGCGGGCCGTCGCCGGTGGTGGGCGGCGTGAATAGGCAGGCCCCGTCGCAGCATGGTCGACTATTCTCCGATTCGAGCGGGTCCGTTCTGGGGTCCGTCACAGCGTTGGAGGAGGTGGGTGCGGTCACTGGGACCGACGCAGGGACCGACAACGGCCGGGCGGAGCAGTCCGAGGAGACGGCCGCCGAGCGCAATGCCCGTTTCGAGCGGGACGCCCTCGGCTACCTCGACCAGATGTACTCGGCCGCGCTGCGCATGACGCGCAACCCCGCCGATGCCGAGGACCTCGTACAGGAGACGTACGCCAAGGCGTACGGCTCGTTCCACCAGTTCCGCGAGGGCACCAATCTCAAGGCGTGGATGTACCGGATCCTCACGAACACCTTCATCAACTCCTACCGCAAGAAGCAGCGTGAGCCTCAGCGCAGCGCAGCGGAGGAGATCGAGGACTGGCAGCTCGCGCGCGCCGAGTCGCACATGTCGACGGGGCTGCGTTCCGCGGAGTCCCAGGCCCTCGACCATCTGCCGGACTCGGACGTCAAGGAAGCTCTTCAGGCGATCCCCGAGGAGTTCCGGATCGCGGTCTATCTCGCCGATGTAGAGGGCTTTGCGTACAAGGAGATCGCGGACATCATGGGAACACCCATCGGTACGGTGATGTCCCGCCTGCACCGGGGCCGCCGTCAGCTGCGCGGCATGCTCGAGGACTACGCCCGCGAGCGCGGGCTCGTCCCGGCCGGTGCGGGGGAGTCGAACGACGCGAAAGGCTCGGGCTCATGAGCTGCGGAGAGCCGCACGAGACGGACTGCTCTGAGGTCCTGGACCATCTCTACGAGTTCCTCGATCACGAGATGCCCGACAGTGACTGCACCAAGTTCGAGGTGCACTTCGAGGAGTGCTCCCCGTGCCTGGAGAAGTACGGCCTGGAGCAGGCGGTGAAGAAGCTGGTCAAGCGGTGCTGCGGGCAGGACGACGTGCCCAGCGACCTGCGGGCCAAGGTCATGGGCCGTATCGACCTGATCCGTTCGGGCCAGGCCGTTCCCGACCAGGACGTGGCGACGGCACAGGAGTAGCCCCGCCGGACCTACGCAGGACCTGAGGCGCGTCACGGTCGTGACGCGCCTCACGTGTGCCGTGATGTTCACCCGTACGTGCGAACGGGTGCCGTACGGCCGCCCCTCATCCCTCATCTCGCTAGCGTGTGCGCTGGATCGAGGAGGGGGCGGGGCAGTGACGGCCATTCCGAAGGCGGCACACGCCTTCATCGCGGGTGCCGTCCTCGGCGCCGTGATCTGTGCGGCCCCGGCCGTGACGGCCCCCGGGGTGCCCTGGACCGCGGTCGCGCTGCTCGCCGGCCTCTACGCGGTGTGCGAGACGCCCGCGCGCCTTCGTCCCGGCCACTCGCCGCCGGTCGGGGCCGGTCCGTTCTTCCCCGTGCTCCTGGCTGCCGCCTTCCTCCTGCCGGCCGCGGCGGCCGCGCTCGTCCCCGTCCCGGGCGCCCTCGTCGGCCGGGCCGGCCGGCCCTCGCCGGGCACCCGCCGCGTCTGGCGCGCCGCCCAACTGGCCCTGTCCACCTGGGCCGCGGCACGGGTCTACCGCCTCGCCGGCGGCGAACGCGGCCTGGCTGCCCCGGACTTCCCCGGCGTGCTGGCGCACGCGCTCGCCGGGGCGCTCGCCTTCTGCCTGGTGCTCTCCGTCCTCGACAGCGCCATCCGCGCGGCGGCCGAGCACGTGCCGCTGCGCCGGGCCGGGCGGGCGCTGCTGTCCGTGTCACCCGCCCCGTACTGCGTGCACGGCCTCGCCGGGCTGATGACGGCCGTGCTGTGGCGCAGCCCCTACGGGCCGGTGTCCGCGCTGTTCGTCCTGCTGCCCATGTACGTCTCCAGCTGGATGTACGCCCAGTACCACCGTGAGCGGGCGGCCCACCAGGCGACCATCCGCGCGCTCGTCCAGGCCGTCGACATCAAGGACCGTTACACCCGCGGGCACAGCGAGCGGGTCGGCCGGGCCTCCGTGCTGATCGCGCGCGAGCTGCGCATGGCGGACGAGCGGCTGGAACTGCTCCGGTTCGCCGGGATCCTGCACGACGTGGGCAAACTCGGGGTGCCCACGCGCGTGCTGCGCAAGGACGGGCCGCTGACGCCCGAGGAGCGGCGCGTGATCGAGCTGCACCCCGAGTACGGCCACGAGATGGTGCGCGGCATCGGCTTCCTGGGCGAGGCGCGGGCGGCGATCCTGCACCACCACGAGCGGCTGGACGGCAGCGGCTATCCGTACGGGCTCGCCGGTGAACAGATCCCCGAGTTCGCGCGGGTGGTGGCGGTCGCGGACGCGTTCGACGCGATGACCTCGACCCGCTCCTACCGACGGGCCCGCCCGGTGGCAGCGGCTCTGAAGGAGCTGGAGCGCTGCGCGGGGACGCAGTTCGACCCGCGGATGGTGGCCGCGCTGGTGCGGGCGCTGGAACGCGAGGGCTGGGAGACGGCCGTCACCTCCGACGAGGCGGCACCGGTGGGTCTGCCGCGGCAGGAGACGCCGAGCGCGCCGCACCAGGTGCGGACCGGATGACGGCGGCCCTGCCGGACCGGGCCGTCGTCGCCGTGTACGCGGCCGCGGCCTGCGTCACCGCCGCAGCCCTCGGCACGGTCGCCTGGAAAGGCCTGACCGAGCCCGCGAACGCGCTCGGATTCGGCCTCTTCATCGCGGTGGGCGAGCTCGTGCGGTGGGGGGCCGTGCCGGGCGCGGGGGCGCCGCCTGCGCCGGAGGGGGCGTGGGGCAGGGAGCCCGCCCCGCTCGCGGCCGCCGGCGCCCTCGCGTACGCCCTGCTCGGCGAGTGCGCCGGGCGGCCCACCGCCCACGGCCCCCTCCAGGTCGTCGCCGTCGTCGTCGCGGGCACGCTCGCCGGGGCCGTGCCGCACGTCGCGCGCGGGCGCGGACCCGGGCCGGACCATGTGGCCCGGCGGGTGCTGACCGTCGGGTTCGCCGCCGTGTGCTTCCAGCCGCTGTACAACTCCGGCGCGTTGGAGCACCGCATCGGACACGGTCCCTTCCACGCCCTCTTCCTGCTCGTGCTCCTCGTGCTCACCCTGCTGTGCGACGCGGTGCTGTCGGCGGTCCTCCTGGCGGCCCGTCCCGGGTATCCGTTCGGGCCGCTGCTGCGCGACGAGCTGCGCGCGCTGCCCGGCACAGGGTCCGCCGTGTGCGCGACCGGCGCCGTGATGGCCCTCGCGGTCGCGGTCGCGGGCCTGTGGGCGCTGCCCGTCTTCTGTGTGCCGCTGCTGCTGACCCAGTTGTCGTTCCGCCGGTACGCCGCGGTCCGCGCGACCTACCGCCAGACCATCGCCTCCCTGGCCCGCGCCACCGAGATCGCCGGCTACACCCCGCCCGGCCACGCCCGGCGGGTCGCCGCGCTCAGCACGGCCGTGGGCCGGGAGATGCGGCTGTCGGGCCCCGAGCTGACGGTGCTGGAGTACGCGGCCCTGATGCACGACATCGGACAGCTGTCCCTGGTCGACCCCGTGCCCGACGGGGCCACCGCCGTGCTCCCGGCCGCCGAGCAGCGCCGTATCGCGCTGCTCGGCGGCGCGGTCGTGCGCCGGACCGGGGTGCCGCCCGCCGTCGCGGCCGTGGTGGAGCAGCAGGCCGATCCCTACCGGGAGCAGACCCTGCCCGCGCGGATCGTCCGCACCGTGAACGCGTACGAGGACCTGGCACAGGGAAGCGGAGGAAGTGCGGACGGAGCGCTCGCCGCCCTGGAGCGTCTGCGCCTCGGCACGGGCCACGACTACGAGCCCGCGGTCGTGGAATCACTTGCCAGAGTCCTTGCGCGAGGCGGTCTCGGGCCGGTCCCACCCGGGTAACCCATGGGTAATGAGCGAGCCTGCGACCGGGCATGGTTGGATGCGAAAGAAGGCACAGAAGCGGGCACTCAGGCATGCGTCCGGGACAGACACCCGAGCGACCGGCAGGCGGGAATCGTGAGGATCTTCGGGAAGGTACGGCATCGGCCGTCCGCCTCGTGGCGGCAGGCCACCGACCGCGCGTTCACGCTGATCGGCGACGGCCGGTACGAGGACGCGGGGGCGTTGCTGACCAGGGCGGCGGATCTCGAGCCCTGGCTCTCGGAGTCCTGGTTCAACCTGGCGCTGCTGCACAAGTTCCGGCACGACTGGGAGCAGGCGCGGGCCGCGGGACTGCGTGCCGTCGCCCTGCTGGACAAGGAGACCGGCGCCCCGGACTGGTGGAACGTCGGCATCGCCGCCACCGCCCTGCAGGACTGGCCGCTGGCCCGCCGCGCCTGGCAGGCGTACGGGCTGAAGGTGCCGGGAGCCGCCGCGCCCAACGGTGAGCCCGTCGGCATGGATCTCGGCAGCGCGGCCGTACGGCTGTCGCCCGAGGGAGAGGCCGAGGTGGTCTGGGGCCGCAGGCTCGACCCGGCCCGGATAGAAGTGCTCTCCATCCCGCTGCCCTCGTCCGGGCGGCGCTGGGGCGAGGTGGTCCTGCACGACGGTGTGCCGCACGGCGAGCGGACCACGAGCGCCGGGCCCTCCTACCCCGTCTTCGACGAGATCGAGCTGTGGGCGCCCTCGCCCGTGCCCACCTGGGTGGTGCTGCTGGAGGCGGCGACCGAGGCCGACCGGGACGCGCTGGAGAAGCTGGCGGCCGACGCCGGGTTCGCCGCCGAGGACTGGTCGTCCTCCGTGCGGCTGCTGTGCCGGGCCTGTTCCGAGGGCAGCATGCCGAGCGCCGAGGGCGAAGGAGAGCACCTGGACCCGCACGACCACAGCGAACCGGGCCACCCGGGCCCGCTGGGCCACCGCACGGCGGGCGACCTGTGGTCTCCGGAGCGCGAATGCGGAATCGCCGCGCCGGCCGGGCTCGTGCGCGGGCTGCTGGACGGCTGGGTCGCGGACAGTCCGGACAGCCGGGAGTGGCGGGATCTCGAGGAAGTCTGCTGACGCCTCGCCGCGTTGCCGACATGCCCTTGTGGCTCCGCTGTGAGAACATCCCGGCGCCTTGCGATGCTCCCCCTCGGCCCCGGCGGGCCCGGGGAGGTCCCATGCGGTGTCCGGTCCTGATCCGCCGGGCCGCCCGTGCCCGTAGGCTGTACGGACACGCAGGTGACCGGGCATCGGGCCGGGGATCGGGTACTGAGAAGGGCGAACGGCTGACATGGCGTCGCAGCACGAGACGGACCAGCAGGTCGACGACGGTTTCGTCGTGGACACGGAGAACTGTGAGGAGCGCGAGCGCGCCTACCGCGAGCGCGGCACCTCCCGCCCGATCACGGTCGTGGGCAACCCCGTGCTGCACAAGGAGTGCAAGGACGTCACCGAGTTCGACGACAAGCTCGCCGCCCTCATCGACGACATGTTCGCCAGCCAGCGCACGGCGGAGGGCGTCGGTCTCGCCGCGAACCAGATCGGCGTGGACCTGAAGGTCTTCGTCTACGACTGCCCCGACGACGAGGGCGTGCGTCACGTCGGCGTCGTGTGCAACCCGGTGCTGGAGGAACTGCCCCCGGAGCAGCGCAACCTCGACGACTCCAACGAGGGCTGCCTCTCCGTTCCGACGGCGTACGCCTCGCTGGCCCGCCCCGACTACGCCGTGGTGCGCGGGCAGGACGCCCAGGGCAACCCGATCAGGGTGCGCGGCACGGGCTACTTCGCCCGGTGCCTCCAGCACGAGACGGACCACCTGTACGGGTACCTCTACATCGACCGGCTCTCCAAGCGCGAGCGCAAGGACGCGCTGAAGCAGATGGCGGAGGGGACCCCGCGCTACCCCGTCGTCGCCAACGACTGACGCACGACCCGCGGCGGGCCCCGCTCCGTGCGAGCGGGGCCCTCGTGCGTCACCCGACCGTCATTGGACCGACAAATGACGGCAGCCCAGGGGCTGTTGACGCGCGTCGACCGTCCCGCCAGTCTCTGCTGTGGACCGCTCTCACGGCTCTCATCGCAGGGAGACTTCATGCTGAGACGTACGGCACGGCTGCTGCTCTCTATTGTCATGCTCATGGTTGCAGGGCTCACGGGGGTCGTCGCCACCGCCGGCACCGCCCAGGCCGACGACTGCTACACCTGGTCGCGCACCCTCTCGCAGGGCGCCTCCGGCGCGGACGTCACCCAGCTCCAGATCAGGGTGGCGGGCTATCCCGGCTACGGCGGCGTCCTCGCCATCGACGGTGACTACGGTCCGGCGACCGCCGCCGCCGTCAAGCGCTTCCAGGCCGCCTACGGCCTCACCGCCGACGGCGTCGCCGGATCCGCGACGTACAGCAAGATCTACGCCCTCCAGGACAGCGACTGCACCCCCGCCCACTTCAGCTACGCCGAACTCAACGACTGCAACTCCACCTGGTCCGGTGGCGCGGTCAGCGCCGAGACCGCCAAGTCCAACGCCCTGCGCACCATGTGGAAGCTGGAGGCCATGCGGCACGCGCTCGGCGACCAGCCCATCACCGTGACCAGCGGCTTCCGGTCGTACGCCTGCAACGAGGCGGTCGGCGGGGCGTCGAGCAGCCGTCACCTCTACGGCGACGCCGCGGACCTGGGCGCGGGACCGCACTCCCTGTGCAGGCTGGCCCAGCAGGCCCGCTACCACGGCTTCAACGGCATCCTGGGCCCCGGCTACCCGGGCCACAACGACCACACCCACGTCGACCACCGCAGCAGCCGCTACTGGTCGGCTCCCAGCTGCGGCATCTGACCACGCAAGCGGCCCGCACCTCCCCCGTGCGAGGTGCGGGCCGCGGGCCTGGTCCGGTCAGGGATCAGAAGTCGTCGTCGAAGGAGACCGAGCCCTCCACCGCGACCTGATACGCCGACGGGCGGCGCTCGAAGAAGTTCGTCAGCTCCTGGACGCCCTGCAACTCCATGAAGGAGAACGGGTTCTGGGAGCCGTACACCGGGGCGAAGCCCAGTCGTGTCAGCCGCTGGTCGGCGACGCACTGCAGGTACTCGCGCATCGACTCGGTGTTCATGCCCGGCAGCCCGTCGCCGCACAGGTCACGGCCGAACTGGAGCTCCGCCTCGACGGCCTCCTGGAGCATGTCCGTGACCTGCTGCCGCAGCTCGTCGTCGAAGAGCTCCGGCTCCTCCTTGCGGACGGTGTCCACGACCTCGAAGGCGAAGTTCATGTGCATCGTCTCGTCGCGGAACACCCAGTTGGTGCCCGTCGCCAGCCCGTGCAGCAGGCCGCGCGAGCGGAACCAGTAGACGTAGGCGAAGGCGCCGTAGAAGAACAGGCCCTCGATGCACGCCGCGAAGCAGATCAGGTTGAGCAGGAAGCGGCGGCGGTCGGCCCGCGTCTCCAGGCGGTCGATCTTCTCCACCGAGTCCATCCAGCGGAAGCAGAACTGCGCCTTGTCGCGGATGGACGGGATGTTCTCCACGGCGGCGAAGGCCGCCGCCCGCTCCTTCGGGTCGGGCAGATAGGTGTCGAGCAGCGTCAGATAGAACTGGACGTGCACGGCCTCCTCGAAGAGCTGACGGCTCAGGTACAGCCGCGCCTCGGGGGAGTTGATGTGCTTGTAGAGCGTCAGCACCAGGTTGTTGGCCACGATCGAGTCGCCCGTCGCGAAGAAGGCGACCAGTCGGCCGATCATGTGCTGCTCGCCCGGCGTCAGCTTGGCGAGGTCCGCGACGTCGGAGTGGAGGTCGACCTCCTCCACCGTCCAGGTGTTCTTGATGGCGTCCCGGTAGCGCTCGTAGAAGTCCGGGTAGCGCATCGGGCGCAGGGTCAGTTCGAAGCCCGGGTCGAGCAGGTTCTTCTGAACAGAGGCTTCCGGCGCAGAGCGCCGTCCCTCAGGGGTGGTGGTCGGGCGATCGGTGGGCATTACTGGCAGGCCTCGCAGGACTCGGGGTTTTCGAGGGAGCAGGCGACGGCGTCGGGCTCGGACGCCTGCTGGACGGGGACGGGGGCGGGCGTCGCGGCCTGCGCGGCGCGGGCGATCCTCGTCGCCGGTCGCGAGCGCAGGTAGTACGTCGTCTTCAGGCCCTGCTTCCAGGCGTACGCGTACATCGACGACAGCTTGCCGATGGTCGGTGTCTCCAGGAACAGGTTCAGCGACTGCGACTGGTCGAGGAACGGCGTACGGGCCGCCGCCATGTCGATCAGGCCGCGCTGGGGGATCTCCCAGGCCGTCCGGTACAGCTCGCGCACCTCGGCCGGGATCCAGGTGAAGCCCTGCACCGAGCCGCTGGACTCGCGCAGCGCCTCGCGCGTCTGCGCGTCCCACACGCCGAGCTTCTTCAGCTCGTCCACCAGGTAGGAGTTGACCTGGAGGAACTCGCCGGACAGGGTCTCACGCTTGAAGAGGTTGGAGACCTGCGGCTCGATGCACTCGTAGACGCCCGCGATCGAGGCGATCGTCGCCGTCGGCGCGATGGCGAGGAGCAGCGAGTTGCGCATGCCGACGGAGGCGATCCGCTCGCGCAGGGCGGCCCAGCGCTCGGGCCAGTTCAGCTCCACGGCGTAGTGGTCCGGGTGCAGCACCCCGCGCGCGGTGCGCGTCTTGTCCCAGGCCGGCAGCGGGCCGTTGCGCTCGGCGAGGTCGGCGGACGCCTCGTACGCGGCGAGCATGATGCGCTCGGCGATGCGGGTGGACAGGGCCCGTGCCTCGGGCGAGTCGAAGGGCAGCCGCAGCTTGAAGAAGACGTCCTGGAGGCCCATCGCGCCCAGGCCCACGGGCCGCCACTTGGCGTTGGAACGCCCGGCCTGCTCGGTCGGGTAGAAGTTGATGTCGACGACCCGGTCGAGGAAGGTGACCGCGGTGCGGACGGTGGCGTCCAGCCGCTCCCAGTCGAGTTCACCGCCGCTGACGAAGGCTCCCAGGTTCACCGAGCCGAGGTTGCAGACGGCCGTCTCGCCGTCGTCGGTGACCTCCAGGATCTCGGTGCACAGGTTCGAGGAGTGGACCGTGTGGCCGGGCGCGGCGGTCTGGTTGGCGGTGCGGTTGGCGGCGTCCTTGAAGGTCATCCAGCCGTTGCCGGTCTGCGCGAGCGTGCGCATCATGCGGCCGTACAGGTCGCGCGCCGGGATGCTCTTGCGGGCCAGGCCCTCGGCCTCGGCGGCGCGGTAGGCGGCGTCGAACTCCTCGCCCCACAGGTCGACGAGCTCGGGCACGTCGGCCGGCGAGAACAGCGACCAGTCGGAGCCCGTCTCGACGCGCCGCATGAACTCGTCGGGGATCCAGTGCGCGAGGTTGAGGTTGTGCGTACGCCGGGCGTCCTCGCCGGTGTTGTCGCGCAGCTCCAGGAACTCCTCGATGTCCGCGTGCCAGGTTTCCAGGTAGATCGCGGCGGCCCCCTTGCGCCGGCCGCCCTGGTTCACGGCGGCGACCGAGGCGTCGAGCGTCTTCAGGAACGGGACGATGCCGTTGGAGTGCCCGTTGGTGCCGCGGATCAGCGAACCGCGGGCGCGGATGCGCGAGTACGAGAGCCCGATGCCGCCCGCGTGCTTGGACAGGCGCGCGACCTGGTGGTAGCGGTCGTAGATCGAGTCGAGCTCGTCGAGCGGCGAGTCCAGCAGGTAGCAGGACGACATCTGCGGGTGGCGCGTGCCGGAGTTGAAGAGCGTGGGGGAGGAGGGGAGGTAGTCGAGCCGGCTCATCAGGCCGTACAGGTCGGCGACCTCGTCCACCGAGCGGTCGCTGTCGTCCGCGGCGAGGCCGCAGGCGACGCGCAGCATGAAGTACTGCGACGTCTCGACGACCCGACGGCTGATGGGGTGACGCAGCAGGTAGCGGCTGTAGAGCGTGCGCAGGCCGAAGTAGCCGAAGCGGTCGTCGGCGGCCGGGTCGACGAGCGCGTCGAGCCGGGTCGCGTGCAGTGCCACGAACGCGGCGGTGCGGTCGGCGATCAGGCCCTCGCGGTGCCCGACCGCGACGGAGGCGGAGAACGACACCGCGCCCTGGCCGGCGGCCTCGTCCGCGATCGTGCGGGTCAGCAGCCGGGCGGCGAGACGGGAGTAGGCCGGGTCCTCGGAGATCAGACCGGCGGCGGCGTCGGTGGCGAGGGAGCGCAGTTCGGCCTCGTCCGATCCGGCGTGCCGCCCGCGCAGCGCGGCGGCGGCGACCCTCCCGGGGTCGGCGTCGGGCAGATCGGCCGTCAGGTCCGTGAGGGTCCGCAGCAGGTCGGATCCGCGGCCCGAGGGGCCGCCGTCGAGGCCGGTCCCGGGACCGGCCGTCGTCTGCTCCGTGGTGCCTGAAGCCGGATCGGCTGGCGCGATGGTCATGTGGTGCTCTCCCTCGCTCGGCTCTGGGCCGGCGGGGGAGGCGGGGCCATGCGGGCGCGGGCCCGCGGACGGGCAGCACGAGGCACGGCGTCCACCGGCCCAACCGCGAGGCCCGGACGTCTGGGCACCCGGTTCGGTCGAACCGGATGCACCGTCGGCAGGTCCTCGGACTCGTCGGGTACGCACAGCGCACCGGATCACACCGTTGCGGGACAGTTCCGGATTCACACCGGATTCCCCTGCGGCGACAGCCACATGAGCATACATGTGGGGGCGGGTGGCTGCGCATGCCCCCACATGTTGTGTCTCCGTGGCGGAACGGAAGGCCGGGCGGTGAGCTGTGGACGTCGCTGCCGTGGTCGACGAAGGGAGGGGCCATGACCGGGACCACCGATCGCCCGCACCTGGACACCGACGACTTCGACGAGGTCTTGGACTGGGTGAACTGACCGCACGACGAAGGGCCGCCGCATCTCCCTGGAGGAGACGCGACGGCCCGTGAGTACGCGATCGTCAGTGGCCGCCGGGGGCGCCCGCCGTGGCCGGCGGGAGTTCCACCTGGACGCCCGGGTCGCCCGCGTCCGCCGTGTAGTCCGACGGGCTGGTCTCGTCGACGCCGTCGGGGGCCTTGGCACCCCTCAGGACGAAGGTGAGCACCACGGTGACGATGACGTTCAGCACGAACGCGGTGAGGCCGATGTAGCCGATCTCGCCGATGCCGGGGATCTCGGCCGACGAGCCGCCGAAGTGCTTCTGCGTCGGGCTCGCCACGCCGTAGGCGGCGACCGTGCCGTAGATCATGCCGACCGCCCAGCCGGCGATGAGCGCCCAGCGGTGGAACCACCGGGTGAACAGGCCGCCCACCAGGGCCGGGAACGTCTGCAGGATCCAGATGCCGCCGAGCAGCTGGAAGTTGATCGCCACGGTCTTGTCCATGGTGAGGACGAAGACCAGGGCGCCGACCTTCACCAGCAGCGAGACCAGCTTGGAGACCTTGGTCTCCTGCGCCGGAGTCGCGTCGGGCTTGAGGAAGTCCTTGTAGATGTTCCGGGTGAACAGGTTGGCCGCGGCGATGGACATGATGGCCGCGGGGACCAGCGCGCCGATGCCGATCGCGGCGAACGCGACGCCCGCGAACCAGTCCGGGAACATGTTCTCGAACAGCTGAGGGATGGCCAGCTGACCGTTGGTCACCTTCACGCCCGCCGCGATGGCCATGAAGCCGAGCAGCGCCAGCAGTCCCAGCATCAGCGAGTACAGCGGCAGGATCGTGGTGTTGCGGCGGATCACCTCACGGCTGCGCGAGGACAGCGTCGCGGTGATGGAGTGCGGGTACATGAAGAGCGCGAGCGCCGAGCCGAGCGCCAGGGTGGCGTAGCCCCACTGGCCCATCTCGCCGGGCACCAGCGCGCCGACGGGCTTGTCCGTGGCCGGGTTGATCTGCGAGAACTTCTCGCCCGCGGCGGCGAAGATCTCGTCGAAGCCGCCGAGCTTGATCGGGATGTAGATGATCGCCACCGCGATGACGATGTAGATCAGGGTGTCCTTGACGAAGGCGATCAGTGCCGGCGCACGCAGTCCGGAGGAGTACGTGTAGGCCGCGAGCACACCGAAGGCGATCAGCAGCGGCAGGTCCTTGATGAACCAGTTGGTGTTCTCGCCACCGCCGACGCCCATGACGTCGAGCACGGCCTGGATGCCGACCAGTTGGAGCGCGATGTAGGGCATCGTGGCGAGGAGGCCGGTGAACGCGACCGCCAGGGACAGGCCCTTGGAACCGAAACGTCCGCGGACGAAGTCGGCCGTCGTCACGTACCCGTGCTTGTGCGACACCGACCACAGGCGCGGCAGGAAGGTGAAGATCAGCGGGTAGACGAGGATGGTGTACGGCACGGCGAAGAAGCCGGCCGCGCCCGCCGCGTAGATGGCCGCCGGGACGGCGACGAAGGTGTACGCGGTGTAGAGGTCGCCGCCGAGCAGGAACCAGGTCACCCAGGTGCCGAACGATCTGCCGCCCAGGCCCCATTCGTCGAGGCTGTGCTCGTTCTCGGCCTTGCGCCAGCGGGCGGCCAGGAAGCCCATGACCGTCACGGCCAGGAAGAAGAAGACGAAGACGCCGAGTGCGACGCCGTTCACGCCGTCCTTCATCGGGAGCCACCTCCCTTGCGGGCGCGCTGGTCACGCTGCCACAGCTTGTAGGCGATCATGGTCAGCACCGTCGACACCAGCACCCAGAGCATCTGGTACCAGTAGAAGAACGGCATGCCGATGAACGCCGGCTCGACCTTCGCGTAGGAACCGACCCAGAGCATCGCCACGAAGGGTGCGAAGAGACAGAGGGCGATGATCACGCGCATCGGTGTGACGACCGGTTGTTTCGCTTCGGGCGCTTCAGGCGCGTCCGGTGCCTCGGGCACTGCTGACATGCGGCTCCGTCCCCTCACTCGTCACCTGTGGTGATGCGCAGGAAATCTAGGCGAGCCGTTCGAGTCCCGTCACCCCCCGTCCGCATATCGGTACGGCAACGACTCCACGCCATGGCTGCGCAAAACATGACATGGCGTCGCATCACACTGCGACGCCATGTCCGAACACCCTGTCAGGTCGGGCATGTACGGCCCGGGGGGCGGTGCCTTCCGGGGGCAGCCCGGGCCCCCGGCCGAGTCCCCGGGGCGGCCGCGGATCAGTCCTGCGGCTGCTTGAGCCGTGCCACGCTGTGCTTTCCCGGGGGCGACCCCCGGGCCCCCGGCCGGGTCGCGGTGCCGGCGGGTGTCAGTCCTGCGGCCGCTTGAGCCGTGCGACGAACTTGTAGCGGTCCCCGCGGTACACCGAGCGGACCCACTCCACCGGTTCGCCCCGGGCGTCCAGCGAGTGGCGCGAGAGCATCAGCATCGGCAGGCCGACGTCCGTGCCGAGCAGCCCCGCCTCGCGGGGGGTGGCGAGAGACGTCTCGATCGTCTCCTCGGCCTCCGCGAGGTGGACGTCGTACACCTCCGCGAGGGCGGTGTAGAGCGAGGTGTACTTGACGAGCGAGCGCCGCAGCGCGGGGAAGCGCTTGGCCGAGAGGTGCGTGGTCTCGATGGCCATGGGCTCGCCGCTGGCCAGCCGCAGGCGCTCGATCCGCAGGACCCGCCCGCCCGTCGAGATGTCGAGCAGCTCGGCCAGCGTGTCGTCGGCCGTGACGTATCCGATGTCCAGCAGCTGGGACGTGGGCTCCAGGCCCTGTGCCCGCATGTCTTCGGTGTACGAGGTGAGCTGCAGTGCCTGGGAGACCTTGGGCTTGGCGACGAACGTGCCCTTGCCCTGGATGCGCTCCAGCCGGCCCTCCACGACGAGCTCCTGGAGCGCCTGCCGCACGGTCGTGCGCGAGGTGTCGAACTCCGCGGCGAGCGTGCGCTCCGGCGGCACCGGAGTCCCGGGCGGCAGCGTCTCGGTCATGTCGAGCAAGTGCCGCTTCAGCCGGTAGTACTTGGGCACGCGTGCGGTACGGGCGCCCGCTGCCCCGCTCTCGGCTTCGGTGCCGGCCCCGTCCGTGGTCATGACCCGCCTTCCCGACTGCTGTGCTCCTGCCGTCACCGGCTCCTCCGTCTCCAGGCCCTGTCCGGACCCAGCGGCTCACATGGTGGCACGGACCGGATACGGGTCGTCGCCCTCCCTCAGGTGTCGGTCCGATAACGGACGCGACTGCCCTTCTTATACACCCTTGACACCCCTAAAGGTCTAGGCCAAGCTCCCCGGTACTGGTCTAAACCATTAAAGATCAGATCCCGGCCCCAGGGCGGAATCCGGCGCGCCGTCGTCAAGTGCTGCGCGACTCCCGGGTGGTGGGGGGACTCTTGCATCCCTTGAGGAGGGTGGCGTGAAGCGCAATCTCGTAGCAGCGGTGGGTGTGGCGGCCATGATGGCCTCGGTCGCGGCGTGCGGTTCGGACGGAAGCGAGGCGGCCAAGAACCCGAAGGACCGCAAGGAGACGCTGACCGTCTGGCTGATGGTCGACGCGCAGTCCACGTGGCCCGAGCTGGTGAAGGACGTCAACGCGCAGTTCAACGCCAAGTACCCGGGCGTGAAGGTCAACGTCCAGTACCAGCAGTGGGCGGACAAGACCAAGAAGCTCGACGCGGCGCTCTCCGGCGACAAGTTCCCGGACGTCGTCGAGCTCGGCAACACCGAGACCATGACGTACATCCTCAACGGGGCGCTCGGTGAGATCGACCCGAAGAAGTACGAGAACTCGGACACCTGGATCGGCGGCCTCAAGGACACCTGCACCTACGAGGGCAAGCAGTACTGCGTGCCGTACTACGCCGGTGCGCGCGTGGCCATCTACAACAAGGACATGTTCAAGGCGGGCGCGGGCGTCGAGACCCTGCCCACCACCGAGGCCGAGCTGACCGCCGCCCTCGACAAGGTCCAGGAGAAGTACGGCAAGGACAAGGCGTTCTCGCCGCTCTACCTGCCCGGCCGCTACTGGTACGCCGCCATGTCCTACGTCGCCGCGTACGGCGGCCGGATCGCCACCTACGACGAGGGCGCGAAGGAGTGGAAGTCCGCTCTGTCCACGCCGGAGGCGCAGAAGGGCATCCAGCACTTCGTCGACCTGGTCGAGAAGTACAACCACGGCGACAAGACGAAGGACGAGCAGGACCACGCCAACGTCATGGCCAACGAGAAGGCCGCGCTGCTCTACGGCAACGGCTGGGAGGCCGGCAGCGTCACCGACCCGGCCGGCAACGGCAACGCCGAGCTCAAGGACAAGATCCTCACCGCGGGCATGCCCGGCCCGAACGGCAAGGCGCTCCCCTCCTTCATCGGCGGCTCCGACCTCGCCACCATCTCCAAGTCCGAGGTCCAGGACCTCGGCGAGGAATGGATCTCGATGTTCACCAGCGCCAAGTCGCAGGAGGTGCTGGCCTCCAAGAACATCCTGCCGAACAACACCAAGCAGCTGGAGCCGCTGAAGGCCAGGCCGGAGACCGCTCCGATCGCCCACGCCGTGCCGGACGCCTGGTTCACGCCGATCGCGCCGGGCTGGGCCGCGATCGAGAAGAAGGAGGTCCTGGAGCTGATGCTGCTCGACATCATCAAGGGCACGCCGGTCGAGGAAGCCACCAAGAAGGCCGACGAGGAGATCGACAAGCTGATCAACGAGCAGTCCTGACAGCGGACTTCTCACCGCGTCGACAGGCGGCGGGGCCGGAGACCCGTGCACCGGCACGGGGCGCCGCCCCCGCACTCCGGTACCTCCCGGCCCGTACGTCCGAACGGAAGGCTCAGCACCCATGAGTGCCGCCGACATCAAAGCAGCCGACCCGGTGGTGCCCGTAGCGCGGCACCCGCAGGGGCCCGGCACCCCGCAGCCGAAGGGTCAGGCACCCGGGCCCCGCAGGGCGCGTCCCCTGCTGCCGTACCTGCTCATCGGCCCGACCATCCTCGCGATCGCCGCGGTCTTCGTGTGGCCGCTGGTCAAGACGGCGGTCATGTCCTTCCAGGACGTCGGCCGCAAGGAGCTGTGGACCGGTGAACCGGCCCCCTGGGTCGGCTTCGAGCAGTTCACCGGCATCTTCCGGGACGGCGCCTTCTGGGACTCGGTCGTCCTCACCGTCGTGTTCATGGCCGCCTGTGTGGTCACCACGCTCGCGGCCGGCCTCGCGATCTCGCTGATGATGCAGCGCATGTCGACCTGGGCGCGGCTGCTGCTGACCGCGGCGCTGATCGCCGCCTGGTCGATCCCGCTGATGGTGGCGGCATCGATCTTCCGCTGGTTCGCCGACTCGGACTACGGCGTCGCCAACATGGTCCTGTCGAAGTACCTGGGACTGGACTTCCAGGGCCACAACTGGTTCCTCGACCACAGGCAGGGCTTCCTCGTCATCGGAGCCGTGGTGGTCTGGGGCGCCGTCCCCTTCGTCGCCGTCACGCTGTACGCCGCGCTCACCCAGGTCCCCAAGGAGCTGGAGGAGGCCGCGTCCATCGACGGCGTGGGCGCGTTCGGCAACTTCCGCTACGTGGTCTTCCCGGTCATCAAGCCGGTGTTCCAGATGGTGGCCACCCTGTCCGTCATCTGGGACTTCAATGTCCTCGGCCAGGTCTGGCTGATGCGCGGCACCAAGCCCGAGCCCGAGTACGAGGTGCTCGGCCTCTACGCCTTCAACAAGGCCTTCGAGTCCAACTCCTTCAGCCAGGGCGCCGCGATCTCCCTGATCACGGTGCTCCTGCTGTCCGGCGTGGCCGTCTACTACCTGCGCCAGCTGCTCAAGATCGGAGAGGTCGAGTGAGCGCGCTCAGCTCCGCCCCGAAGGCAATCCGCCCCGACCGCAGGAAGAAGAGCCGGCACGTCTACAACGCCGTCGGGCTGCTGACCTTTGCGGTCATGATCTTCCCGGTGTACTGGCTGGTCATCAGCGCCCTGCGCCCGAACGCCGAGATCCGCAGCTACGACCAGACCCTGTGGCCGTCGTCGATCACGTTCGACAACTTCGGCCGTGCCATGGACCAGGCCAACTTCGGCACCGCCGTCCAGTCCAGCCTCATCGTCTGCGTCACCGCGGTCGTCGGCGCGATGGTGATGGCGACCATCGCGGCGTACGCCATAGGCCGCTTCCGGTTCGCCGGCCGCAAGCTCTTCATGATCGTGCTGATCCTGGTGCAGCTGCTGCCGCCGACGGCCATGCTCATCCCGATCTACCTCCAGCTCAACGACCTGGGCGCGCTCAACGAGTACTGGGGCGTCATCGTCATCTACCTCGTCTCCACGCTGCCGTTCGCGACCTGGATGATCCGCGGCTTCGTGATCAACATCCCGAAGGAGCTGGAGGAGTCCGCGATGGTCGACGGCTGCAGCCAGATGGGCGCCTTCTGGCGTGTCGTCTTCCCGCTGCTCGCACCGGGACTGGCCGCCGCGTCCATCTACTCGCTGATCAACGCCTGGAACGAGTACCTGCTCGCCTACATCGTGCTACAGGACAACGACAAGTACACCCTCAACGTGTGGCTGGCGAACTTCACCACCTCGCGCGGTGTGGACTACGGCGCGCTGATGGCCGCCTCGACGCTCATCGCCATTCCCGTCGTGGCCTTCTTCATGGTCATCCAGAAGAAGATGGCGGCGGGACTCACCTCAGGCGCAGTGAAGGGATAACGCCGCCTCATGACGACTCTCGTACGGGGATCATCCGACACCCTCACCCGCGACGCCCTCACCGTCCTCCAGCCGGGCTTCACCGGCACCACCGCGCCGGACTGGCTGCTGCGCAGGATCGGCGAAGGGCTGTCCTCCGTCGGACTGTTCGGCCGCAACATCGCGACGCCCGGTCAGCTGGCCGCCCTCACCGCCCGGTTGCGGGCCGAGCGCGAGGACCTCCTCGTCGCCGTCGACGAGGAGGGCGGTGACGTCACCCGGCTGGAGGTCCGCACCGGTTCGTCCTTCCCCGGCAACTACGCGCTCGGCTCGGTGGACGACGTGGAGCTCACCCGGGCCGTGGCCCGTGAGCTGGGCCGGCGACTCGCCGAGTGCGGCGTCGACCTCAACTGGGCGCCGTCCGCCGACATCAACTCGAACCCGGATAATCCGGTCATCGGTGTGCGGTCCTTCGGCGCCGGCACGGAACTCGTCGCCCGGCACACCGTGGCGTATGTCCAAGGGCTCCAGTCCGCCGGAGTCGCCGCCTGCACGAAGCACTTCCCCGGACACGGCGACACCAACGTCGATTCACACCACGCGCTGCCCCGGATCGATGTGGACCTCGCCACACTGCACGCCCGTGAGCTGGTGCCTTTCCGCGCGGCGATCGCGGCGGGTTCCAAAGCGGTGATGAGCGCGCATATCCTGCTGCCCGCGCTCGACCCGAACCGTCCCGCGACCCTGAGCCCGCAGATCCTCACCGGTCTGCTGCGCGAAGAGCTGGGCTACCAGGGCCTGATCGTCACGGACGGCATGGAGATGCAGGCCATCTCGTCCACGTACGGCATCGAGCGCGGCTCGGTCCTCGCGATCGCCGCCGGAGCCGACGCGATCTGCGTCGGCGGCGGCCTGGCCGACGAGGAGACCGTACTGCGGCTGCGCGACGCGCTCGTGACGGCGGTACGGGACGGCGACCTGCCCGAGGAGCGGCTGGCCGACGCGGCGGCGCGCGTGCGCGCCCTCGCCGCCTGGACGCGCCGGGCCAGGGGGGCTGCAGCAGAGCCGGGCGCGGCTTCACAGGAGGGGACCGCGCCCGGCTCCGGCACCGAGATCGGTCTGGTCGCCGCACGGCGCGCGGTGCGGGTCACTCCCGGGGAGCGGCCCTGCGGACCTGTCACCGCCGCTCCCCACGTCGCCGCCTTCACGCCGGTCGCCAACATCGCCGTCGGGGACGAGACGCCCTGGGGCGTCGCGGCCGAACTCTCGGCACTGCTGCCCGGCACCACGACCGGCATCTGCACGAGGGAGGCCGGAACGTCCGCTGTGGTGGCAGATGTGCTGGCCGCTGCGGCGGACCGCAGGATCGTCGCTGTGGTGCGCGACGTCCACCGCCACCCCTGGATGGCAGCCGCCCTGGACGCCCTGATCGAGGCCCGCCCCGACACGGTCGTGGTCGAGATGGGCGTCGACGCGGCACCGCCGAGAGGGGCCGTGCACATCGCGACCCGTGGCGCGGCCCGCGTCTGCGGACGCGCCGCCGCCGAGATCATCACGGGCGAGGCGGCCGGGATCTGACCGCGGCGCGACCGTGCTGTGCCGGGCGAGCGCCCAGGACCCGGATGCGCCCCGGGCGCCGGCGAAGGCCACGCAGACGCATCGAACCACAGGCCGTCCCTTTTGACCGGTGCATAAGTATGGCGCGGGAACTAAACTCGGCTGGTGCATGGACAGCCCTAGTGGTCTAGTCCAGAATGAACGGAAACAAGCCTCCGCCCTCCCCGCACAGGAGGGTGGAACGAGGTCCCCGGCACTCTCTGCCCTGACTGCGCCGAGACCTCCACACGGCCGAGCGGGACCGCACACCTGCCGGCCGGGCGACTCCGGGCTGCGGTGCCGGACGGGTTGAGGGTCCCGTCACGGCGCCGCGGCCCGCGGGTACCCTCGCAGACGTGCCCTCCATGAACGACCTCGTCCACCAGCACACCGCTCTGAGTGAGTCCGACCTCGAGTGGCTCCATCTGCTGGTCTCGGAGTGGCAGCTGCTCTCCGACCTGTCCTTCGCCGACCTCGTCCTGTGGGTCCCCACCCGAGACGGCACCCGCTACGTGTCCGTCGCCCAGATGCGGCCCAACACGGGCCCGACCTCCTACCAGGACGACATGGTCGGCCACCTCGTGCCCCGCGGCCGCAGGCCCCTGCTCGACGCCGCGCTCGACGAGGGCCGGATCGTGCGCGAGGGCGACCCGGAGTGGCGCGAGGAGGTGCCCGTACGGGTCGAGTCGATCCCGGTGCGCCGGGAGGGCCGCGTCCTCGGCGTCATCGCCCGCAACACCAATCTGCTCACCGTGCGCACGCCGTCGCGACTGGAGCTCACCTACCTCCAGTCCGCCTCCGACCTCGCCCAGATGATCGCGGCAGGCGCCTTCCCCTACCCCGGCGAGCAGGTCGAGATGGACGCCTCGCCGCGCGTGGGCGACGGTCTGATCCGGCTCGACGCCGACGGAGTCGTCCAGTACGCGAGCCCCAACGGCCTGTCCGCCTACCACCGGCTCGGTCTCGCCTCCGACCTCGTCGGGCAGCACCTCGGCCAGATCACCGCCGAACTGGCCCCCTCCCGCGGCCCCGTCGACGAGGCGCTGGTCAAGCTGGCCAGCGGCTACGCGCCCCGCGAGTTCGAGGTCGAGGGCAACGGCGGCGTCATCCAGCTGCGCGCCATCCCGCTCAAGCCCAAGGGCGTACGCATCGGTTCCCTGGTCCTCCTGCGGGACGTCACGGAACTGCGGCGGCGCGAGCGCGAGTTGATCACCAAGGACGCGACCATCCGGGAGATCCACCACCGGGTGAAGAACAACCTTCAGACGGTGGCCGCCCTGTTGCGGCTCCAGGCCCGGCGCATGGACTCCGTGCGGGGCCGTGAGGCACTCAACGAGGCGGTCCGGCGCGTCGGTTCGATCGCGATCGTCCATGAGACGCTGTCCCAGAATCTGGATGAGCGCGTCCAGTTCGACGAGATCGCCGACCGGGTGATCGCGATGGTCGCCGAGATCTCCCCGGGCAAGGTCGAATGCCGGCGCACCGGCCGCTTCGGCATCCTGGACGCCGAGACCGCGACCCCGCTGTCCATGGTGCTCACCGAGATCCTGCAGAACGCCCTGGAACACGCCTTCGCGCCGGGCGAGCACGGCTCGGTGGAGGTGTCGGCGGTCCGCGGCGACAGCCGCGCGGAGAAGGCCCGACTGCTGATCACCGTCCAGGACGACGGCCGGGGTCTGCCCGAGGGATTCGACCCCAAGAGCGCCGGCAACCTGGGGCTCCAGATCGTGCGGACCCTGGTCGAGGGCGAGCTGGGAGGCACCTTCGACATGGTGCCGGTCCCGGAGCCCTCCCGCGGCACCCGCGTCGTCCTCGACATCCCCGTCCCCGACAAACGCTAGGCCCCTGTGCACAGCGAAGAGCCCCGGACCGTGTCACACGGTCCGGGGCTCGAAGCTCGTTGCTCGCATTCGCGATGCGCATCGGGGGTACTGCGCGCTGCGGCTCGAAGGCGGGGGGGGGCACCTCCCGGGCGTAGCCCAGGGGGAGAGTGCGTGCTCGCTGCACGCGCCGCCGGCTCAGGCTCGTAGCAGGGGGCGTCAGGCGCTGGCGTTACGCGCCCGGTTGCGAGCGGCACGGCGCTTCATGGCGCGACGCTCGTCCTCGCTGAGGCCACCCCAGACGCCGGAGTCCTGGCCGGACTCGAGCGCCCACTGCAGGCACTGCTCCATGACGGGGCAGCGGCGGCAGACGGCCTTGGCTTCCTCGATCTGCAGCAGCGCAGGACCGGTGTTGCCGATGGGGAAGAAGAGCTCGGGGTCTTCCTCGCGGCAAACGGCGTTGTGACGCCAGTCCATGGCTGCTACCTCTCCTTGATATGACATGCGGGTTGCTTGTGAATGTGAACGCTTTCACGAATCCCCCCGCAAGGGAAGGGCCGATCGCCAGTTGCCCGGCGCTGGGTCCTGGATTCGTGGAGGGGTTCCGGCGGTCTGTGGGGCCGTTGTTTCGGGCCGTCCCGATCGCCATGTAGAGATTCGCAAACCTCGGCGGCGGATACAACCCCTTCCGGAAAGTTTTTTTTGATTCCTCGGTGTCGACTAGGTCACAGCCGTACTTCTATGGGGTGGATGGCAGCCCATACGTTCGAGATAAAGGACTTTCGCGCGTTCTGCTCACACAATCACACGCAGTGCACGGCGTACGCCTGTGAACGTCACGCTCGTGCGCAGCCCCAGGTGGTCGCCGTCCATCTGGAAGGGCAGCGGCACCTTGGAATGCAAGGTGAAGTCGGTCTGATCATGGAGGGTGAGGGCGTGCTTGCCGTGCGGGCCGCGCTCGGGGCTCGAGGTCAGCAGCTGGGTCGCGTAACGGGCGACGGCCGGCGTCGAGAGCTTCGAGAGCCCGAGCACGTCGAGAGCGGTGTCGAAGGAGGCCTTCGGGGACGCGTACACGGGACGATTGCCCAGGTAGGTCCAGGGGGAGGTGTTGCAGACTATGGACAGCACCAGGTCCGTCACCGGGTCCTCCCCGGGCTGCTCCAGCGTGATCGCGCCGTGCCGGCGGTGCGGCTCGTCGAGGAACTGGCGCAGCACCTGACGGATGTAGAGCGCGTGCGTGGAGCGCCTGCCGCGTTCCCTCTGCTGTTCGACCCGGCCGACGACACCCGCGTCGAACCCGAACCCGGCGCAGAAGGTGAACCAGCGCTGCGGCACCCCCTCGTCCTCGGTCCCGGGCGTCCCGGCGGCCAGGCCCAGACCGACCGTCCGCTCGGTCCGGTCGCGCAGGGCGTCGAGGATCGCGCCCGTCGCCTCGACCGCGTCGTTCGGCAGGCCGAGGGCCCGGGCGAAGACGTTCGTGGAGCCGCCGGGCACGACGGCGAGGCGGGGCAGGCCCTCGGGATGGGGGCCGTTGTGCAGCAGACCGTTCACGACCTCGTTGACCGTGCCGTCGCCGCCGAGCGCCACGACGAGGTCGATGTCGTCGGACTCCGCGGCCCGGCGGCCGAGGTCACGGGCGTGGCCGCGGTACTCGGTGGACACCGCCTCGAGCTTCATCTCGCTCGCGAGCGCGTGGATCAGCACGTCGCGTGTGCGGGCACTGGTGGTGGTTGCTGCCGGATTGACCACGAGAAGTGCGCGCATGCGATGCAGCGTACCTACCGGGGGGTACCTGGCCCAGCCCCGGGTGGAGGGCGACGGCTACCCTGCAGGGGTGAGCAGTGACGACACCACCCCCCGCCCCGCCCGCCTGACGGCCGCGGCCGCCGTGTGCGCCGCCGAGGGGCTGGCGCTCGCCGCCGGAGGCGTCTACATGCTCGTGATGGGCCTGCTGGGCCGGCCCGACAGCCCCTCGCAGGCCGAGACGGGCGGTGTGACGCTGATCGCGCTCGCCGTGATCCCGCTGCTCGCCGCCCGCGGGCTGCTGCGCCGCCGCTCCTGGAGCCGGGGCCCCGCGATCATCACGCAGCTGATCGCCCTCATCCCGGCGTGGACCCTGCTGCGCGCCTCAGGCGGCCTGATCCCGCTGGGCATCGTGCTGGCGGCGGTGGCGGTGACGGGCCTCGTGCTGCTGGTCAATCCGGCCACGGCCCGGGCGCTGGGCATCGGCGCGGCCCGCGACTGACGCGCACGGCGCGGGCCACGCCCGTGGGCGCGGCCCGCCCCGCTACTCCTCGACGAGCAGTTTCTCCCGCAGCTGCGCCAGCGTCCGGGCCAGCAGCCGTGAGACGTGCATCTGCGAGATGCCGACCTCCTGCGCGATCTGCGACTGTGTCATGTTGCCGAAGAAGCGGAGCAGCAGGATGCGCTTCTCCCGCGGCGGCAGGTCCTCCAGCAGCGGCTTCAGCGACTCGCGGTACTCGACGCCCTCCAGCGCCTCGTCCTCCGCGCCGAGCGTGTCCGCCACCGCGGGCGACTCGTCGTCCGTGTCGGGGACGTCCAGGGACAGCGTGGAGTACGCGTTCGCCGACTCCAGACCCTCCAGGACCTCCTCCTCCGAGATGCCCAGGCGCTCGGCCAGCTCGTGGACCGTCGGAGAGCGGCCGTGCAGCTGGGAGAGCTCCGCCGTGGCCGTGGTCAGGGCGAGCCGCAGTTCCTGGAGCCGGCGCGGCACCCGTACCGCCCAGCCCTTGTCGCGGAAGTGGCGCTTGATCTCGCCCACCACCGTCGGGGTCGCGTACGTCGAGAACTCGACGCCGCGGTCCGGGTCGAACCGGTCCACCGACTTGATCAGGCCGATCGTGGCGACCTGCGTGAGGTCGTCCAGCGGCTCGCCGCGGTTGCGGAAGCGCCGCGCCAGATGCTCGACGAGCGGCAGGTGCATCCGCACGAGCTGGTTGCGCAGCTCCGCCCGCTCGGGAGCACCCTCGGGCAGCTTGCGCAGCTCCACGAACATCGCCCGTGCCCCACTGCGGTCGTGGGCGTCGTGGTGATGCCGCTCGTGGCCGTGCTCGTGCTCGCTCATACGGTCCGCCTGATCTGCCCGCGCCTGCTCCGCCGAGGCCGTCCGGCCGTCGGGCTCGTCCACCACCGGGTGCGGCCGCGCATGCTGCTCCGGGATGCCGGCCGACGCGCTCAGCACCCTGGGGGCACGCTCCTCGTCCTCCCGCATCGGACCATCCCCGTTTCCGTTGCTCACGCCGGCCCGGGTCCCGCGCCGCGCTGTTTGTACAGGCTGATGGAGACAGTACGGTCGTCGGCGACCGACGAGTCGACCTTGCCGGCCAGTGCCGAGAGCACCGTCCAGGCGAACGTGTCGCGCTCCGGGGCGCGGCCGTCGGTCGTGGGCGCCGAGACCGTCACTTCCAGCGAGTCGTCGACGAGCCGGAACACGCAGCTCAGGACCGACCCGGGAACGGCCTGCTGGAGCAGGATCGCGCACGCCTCGTCGACCGCGATCCGCAGATCCTCGATCTCGTCGAGGGTGAAGTCCAAGCGCGCTGCGAGACCGGCCGTGGCCGTACGCAACACGGACAGGTAGGCACCCGCAGCCGGCAGCCGGACTTCCACGAAGTCCTGAGTCCCGGGCTCGCCTGCGATCTGGGACACCCTCACCTCCAAGGTGGCACAAGCTCTTTCTGGGCCGCGGGTGAAGCACCCGCGGCCATGCGGTACGTAGTCGATTACGTAGCCGGTACTGGTCTGGCGACGCTATCGCGATCCATGGTGCCGTGTCGCCGGGACCCCCGCGCCGATGGCTGTCACTCATGGTAAGCACATGAGCACGGACAGTGGCTAGAGGTCTGCGCCGCCCAATTGCGCGGAACCGGGGGATGGTTGACGTACCCAGCCGTCAGACGATCGAACCGTCGACAAAGCACCACCGCCACGCCTGCCCCGGCTCGAAGCTGCGCATCACCGCGTGCGCCGTGTCGCGGAAGTGCGAGCTCGCGTGTTTCAGCGGGGACGAGTCGCAGCATCCCACGTGGCCGCACACCAGGCACAGCCGCAGCTGGACCGGGTGGCTGCCCGCCGCCAGGCACTCCGGGCAGGTCTCGCTCAGCGGCACCGGCTCGGGCCGTGGCAGTTCTGCTACATGGGGACACTCGCTCATGATTGCCAGGTTACGACGCGGCTGACGATACGAGGTCGGTGTGATGGACGCATTGCAACTGGTAGGACTCATCGCGGCGAGCGCCGCGGTCGCGGGCGCCGCCCGCCGGACACCGGTCCCGGCACCGCTGCTGCTGGTCGCGGTGGGACTGATCGCCTCGTACGTGCCGGGCGTCCCCGCCTACCACCTCGACCCGCACATCGTGCTGCCGCTGCTGCTCCCCCCGCTGCTGCACACCGCCGCCCTGGACAGCTCCTACCTCGACCTGCGCGCCAACATCCGCCCGGTCGCGCTGCTCTCCGTCGGCTACGTCCTCTTCGCCACGCTGGCCGTGGGCTACCTCGCCTACCTCTTCGTGCCCGACCTGCCGCTGACCGCCGCGCTCGTGCTCGGCGCGGTCGTCGCACCGCCGGACGCGGTCGCCGCCACCGCCATCGCCCGCAGGCTCGGACTGCCCAGCCGCATCACCACGATCCTCCAGGGTGAATCCCTGGTGAACGACGCGACCGCGATCACCGCGTACAAGGTGGCGCTCGCCGCCGCGATCGGCGAGGGCGCGAGCTGGGCCGGAGGCATCGGGGAGTTCGCGCTCGCCTCGCTCGGCGGCATCGGCGTGGGACTGGTCCTGATGATCCCGATCCACTGGCTGCGCACGCACCTGAGGGAAGCGCTCCTGCAGAACACGCTGTCCCTGCTCATCCCGTTCATCGCCTACGCCGCCGCCGAGCAGGTCCACGCGTCCGGCGTGCTCGCGGTCGTCGTCGTCGCGCTCTACCTGGGCCACCACTCCTCGCAGGTCGACTTCGCGACCCGGCTCCAGGAGGAGGCGGTGTGGAAGATGGTCTCCTTCATCCTGGAGTCCGTCGTCTTCGCGCTGATCGGGCTGCAGCTCGCGATCGTGGTGGAGGACCTCGGGGAATACGGCGTCGGGGAGGCGCTCTGGTACGCCGCCGGGGTGTTCGTCACCGTCGTGGTCGTACGGTTCGTCTGGGTCTACCCGGCGACCTTCCTGCCCCGCATGGCGTCCAGGCGGATCAGGGAGCGGGAGCCGGACACCACCTGGACCGCCCCACTGGTCGTCGGCTGGGCCGGCATGCGCGGCGTGGTGTCGCTCGCGATCGCGTTCTCCATCCCGCTGACGACCGCGGACGGCGAGGCGTTCCCCGCCCGCAACCTCGTCCTGTTCCTCACCTTCACCACCGTCATCGGCACCCTCGTGGTGCAGGGCCTGACCCTCCCCTCGCTGATCCGCGCGGTGAAGCTGCCCGGACGGGACGCGTACGCCGAGACGCTGGCCGAGGCCCAGGCCCAGAGCGAGGCGTCCGCGGCCGCCGAACGGAGACTGGAGGCGTTGCTGGCCGACGAGCGCAACGCGCTGCCCCAACCGCTGGCCGACCGGCTGCGCACCGTGCTGGAGCGCCGGCGCAACGCCGTGTGGGAGCGGCTCGGCACGGTCAACGAGGTCACCGGGGAGTCGGCCGACGACACCTACCGCCGCCTCGCGCGGGAGATGATCGCCGCGGAGCGGGACGTCTTCGTCGAGCTGCGCAACCGGCGCCGGATCGACGACGAGATGATGCGCACGCTGCTGCGCCGGCTGGACCTGGAGGAGGCCGCCGCCTACCGCGAGGAGGCCTGATCCGACCCGTCCTCCCGGCCGGTGACCACGGCGACGACCGTGCTGCCGGCGGGGAAGGCGCCCTCGGCGGCGAGCACGCTCAGTCCGTAGAGCGCCTTGGCGACGTAGACGCGTTCCACGGGCAGCCCGTGCCGCTCCCCGAAGTCCCGGGCGAACGCGTCGAGTACGGGGCTCGTGCGGGCGTACCCGCCGAAGTGGAAGCGGTCGTCGAGGGACCAGTCACCGGCCGGGCCGCCGAACGCCTCCTGCTGCAGGGCGCGTATCGCCTCGCCGAGGAAGCCGCCGCGCAGGACGGGGAAGCCGATGGCGCGCCGGCCCGGCCCGAGGCCGGCGGCGAGACCGGCGAGCGTGCCGCCCGTGCCGCAGGCGACGGCCACGACATCGACGTCCCCGGCGCGGTCGGCGTGGTCGCGCAGTTCCCGGCCGAGCTCCGCGCAGCCCTGCGCGGCGAGGGCGTTGCTGCCGCCCTCGGGGACCACGTACACGTCGTCGGCCCCGACGCCGGCGGTGCGGAGGAACCGCGCGAGCACGTCGGGGTTCCCCTTGGCTCGGTAGGCGGCGCGGTCGGCGAACAGCAGGCGCATGCCGTCGGCCGCACAGCGGCGCAGGGACGGGTTCAGCGGGCGCGTGGCCAGTTCGTCACCCCGTACGACACCGATCGTGGGGAAGCCGAGCAGGCGTCCCGCCGCGGCCGTGGCCCGCAGGTGGTTGGAGTAGGCGCCGCCGAAGGTCAGCACCGGCCGGCCGGCGGCGGCGCGCAGATTCGGAGCGAGCTTGCGCCACTTGTTGCCGGGCAGGTCGGGGTGGATCAGGTCGTCGCGCTTGAGCAGCAGCCGCACTCCGTGCCTGGCGAAACGCTCGTCCGCCACCGGCTGCAGCGGTGAGGGCAGCCGGGGCCGCAGCACGGCGGCGAGGTCGGACGTCTCCCGGTTCACCTCCTCATTGTCGCCGGGTGTACGAGCCGATCCGGCCACTGCCCCGGTCGCGGTGATGCAGTCCCACTCATTTGTGTAATGGTGTGCTGACCGACTGTGCTGAAAGACTCGTCTCGCAGGTCAGACCCATGATCGGGAGGAGTCGCATGACGGTCGGTTCGGTAGGTTCCGTCGGTGAGGACGTGCGCGAGCAGGGGCCGCAGCAGAGTCTCGGCACCGCCGCCGCGCGGAATCTCGCGACCACCACCAAGTCCGCCCCGCAGATGCAGGAGATCACCTCCCGGTGGCTGCTGCGCATGCTGCCCTGGGTGCAGGTGCAGGGCGGCACGTACCGCGTGAACCGCCGTCTGAGCTACTCGGTCGGCGACGGCAGGGTGACGTTCGTGCAGACCGGCGGTCAGGTCGCGGTCATCCCGGCTGAGCTGGGGGAGTTGCCGGCGCTGCGCGACTTCGGCGACGAGGCCGCGCTCGCGGAGCTGGCACGGCGGTGCGATCAGCGGGAGTTCGCGCCCGGGGAGGTGCTGGCCACCGGCGGGGAGGCGGCGGACCGGGTCTACCTGCTGGCGCACGGCCGGGTCGAGCAGATCGGCGAGGGCCCCTACGGGGACGAGGCCGTGGTCGAAGTCCTCGCGGACGGGGCGTACTTCGGCGATCAGTCACTCATGGACCGCGAGGCCGTCTGGCGGTACACGGCGCGCGCGGCGACGGCCTGCACCGTGCTCGTGCTGACCAGGGACGACGTGCTCAACCTGGCCGACCGCTCGGAGTCGTTGCGCACGCATCTGGCGACCGTCGCCGCGCTGCCCCGGCAGCGGACCAACAGGTACGGCGAGGCGGCGATCGACCTGTCCGCCGGACATGTCGGCGAGGCCGTCGTCCCGCACACCTACGTCGACTACGACGCGGCTCCGCGCGAGTACGAACTGAGCGTCGCGCAGACCGTGCTGAAGGTGCACAGCCGCGTCGCCGACCTCTACAACCAGCCGATGAACCAGACCGAGCAGCAGTTGCGGCTGACCGTCGAGGCGCTGCGCGAGCGCCAGGAGCACGAGCTCGTCAACAACCGCGACTTCGGCCTGCTGAACAACTGCGACTACGGCCAGCGCCTGCAGCCGCACGACGGTGTGCCGAGCCCGGACGACATGGACGAGCTGCTGTCGCGGCGGCGCGGTTCGAAGCTGTTCCTCGCCCACCCGCGAGCGATCGCCGCATTCGGCCGCGAGTGCAACAAGCGGGGGCTGGTCCCGGGCAGCGTCGAGATCGGCGGTCACCAGGTGCCGGCCTGGCGCGGCGTGCCGATCTTCCCGTGCAACAAGATCCCGATCTCGGACGCCCGCACCACGTCCATCATCTGCATGCGTACGGGCGAGGCCGACCAGGGCGTCATCGGGCTGCACCAGACCGGCATCCCGGACGAGATCGAGCCCAGCCTGTCCGTGCGCTTCATGGGCATCGACGAGCAGGCGATCATCTCGTACCTGGTCACGGCCTACTACTCCGCAGCGGTCCTCGTCCCCGACGCCCTCGGAGTCCTGGAGAACGTGGAGGTGAGCCGCTGGCGCTGACCCTGTGCGGCACGGGGGTGCGCGCCCCTGCGCGCACCCCCGTGCCGCGGTGGAGAGGCCGGGGGCGTCGTCCGGGGCCGGTCACGCGGAGGTGTGCGAGGGGCTTCCGGACGGCTCCGCCCAGCTGTCCGAGGCCCCCGTAGCGGCATATTCTGGCCATATGGACAGTGAAGGACATGGTTCGCATCGCGTCCCGAGCCGTTCGCAGGACGAGCCCGTCTGCCCTGCCTGCGGTCGGCCTGTCGGCACGGTCGTCAAGCGGCACAAGACGCTCGGGGCGTTCGTTCCGGTCTGGGAGCCCGGGCCCTGCCGCAACCCCGACTGTCCCCTGAACGTCGACAAGGACGGCGGCGCCTCCGGAGAGGGCCCGTCCGGCGAAGAGGTCGGTCAGACCTGAGCCGCGCGGTCCACAGCGCACGCCCCCCGGCGTGAAGCGGCACCTCTTGCGCGCCGGTGAACGGCCTAGCGCTACAGTCCGCGCATGTCATCGGAGTCGACTGAGGTCTGGGCGGGCTGGTACCGCGACCGGGCCGGTGCGGAAGCGGTCACCATAACCGCGGCCGACGGCCATATGCGCACGCGCATCAGAGGTGTTGAGTACGAGGGCGCGACGTTCGCCGCGCTACGGGCGGAGGGCGGGGGCGGCGTGCTGTCCTCCTGCGTACTGGAATGGGACATGCCGCTGCCCGTCCATGCCGACGGGGGCGTGCAGCAGGCCACGCTGAGCTGCCTGCTGACCCTGGGCGAGCCCGCGCGGGACGGCGCCGGGCCCGACCGGGCGGAGCTCAACCTGACGCTCCACTGCGGCGGCGCCGCGTACGAAGCGGGCGTCGCGGACGGCGATTTCGACGAGGCGCTCGGGCGGATCCGGGGCCAGTTGCCGCCGGGCGCCGCGCTCGGCAGCCGCGAGCCGGCCCAGGCCTGAGCGCGCAGACCGACTCGCATCGGAAGCTCCGCGTCCAGTCGGCGACGGCGACGGCGACCGGCATCGAGCAGCCGTCCTGACGGCGTACAGGGAGGGGAGTTGCCCCTGCCTGCTCATCGTCGCCGCCCGCGTCCGAAGCGACCGGTGGGCCCGTGTCCGGTGAACGCCGGGCGCGGGCGCGCCGGTTCACCGGCAGGGCGGTCGGCAGGGACGATCCGGCCGACCGGTGCGGGAAACCGACCGCACCCGGTCCGTCAGGGACGGACCGGGTGCGGTCGGGTGGGCGAGGGGACCCGCGGACGTACGGGTCGGGCAGCCCGGGCCGGGTCAGGCCTTCTTGGTCTCCCAGAAGATCTTGTCGATCTGGGCGATGTAGTCCAGGGCCTTCTGGCCCGTCGCCGGGTCGGTCGACGCCTTGGCGGCCGACAGGGCCTTCAGCGCGTCGTTCACCAGCTGGTGCAGCTCCGGGTACTTCTCGAAGTGCGGGGGCTTGAAGTAGTCGCTCCACAGCACCGACACGTGGTGCTTGGCGAGCTCCGCGCGCTGCTCCTTGATGACCGTGGCGCGGGCGCGGAAGTGCGGGTCCTCGTTGGCCTGGTACTTCTCCTGGACGGCCTTGACCGACTCCGCCTCGATGCGGGCCTGGGCCGGGTCGTAGACACCGCAGGGCAGGTCGCAGTGAGCGCTGACCTTCACCTTGGGGGCAAACAGGCGGGAGAGCATGGAGCTGTCCTTCCTCGTGATCGTCTTCTCAGGTGGGAGATTACTCCGTGGCGGACCGGTTTTCGCGAGTGCCCCCAGGGGCTTAGGACAAAAGTCCGGGGTCACCATGGGACGGGTGGCGGAACGTACGGTGGACCCGGAGGTGGCCGATGAGTGAGCAGGGGCAGCAGGCGAGAGCGCCGTTCGGCATCGCCGAGGTGACCGGCCGTTCCATGTATCCGACTCTGTGGCACGGCGACCAGCTGCTCGTGCACAACGGCGCCGAGGTGCGGCCGGGGCACGTGGCCGTACTGCGTCATCCCCTGCAGCAGGACCTGCTCATCGTGAAGCGGCTGATCGAGCGGCGTGACGGCGGCTGGTGGGTCCTCGGGGACAATCCGGACGCCGAGGTCGTGGACAGCCGCGCGTTCGGCGCCGTGCCGGACGAGCTGGTTCTCGCGCGGGTGTACGCCCGTTACCGGCCCATGCTGCCCGGGCGTCGGCGCACGCCCTTCTACGTGGGGTCCTGGGCCCTCTCGGCGGTCCGGCTGGTGCTCGCCGACCGCTCGTTCTCCAGGCGCTTGCGGGCGCGGTAGGCCGCCACGTTGGCGCGGGTGGCGCAGCGGTCCGAGCAGTAGCGGCGCGAGCGGTTGGTCGAGGTGTCCAGGTAGGCGTTGCGGCAGGGGGCCGCCTGGCACAGGCCGAGGCGGTCGACCCCGTACTCGGTCAGGTGGAAGGCGAGGCCCATCGCCGCGATGGCCGCGTATCCCGCGGTCGCGTTCGACGGGTGGTCGGCGAGGTGCATGTGCCACTTGGGCCGGCCGTCCTCGTCCCGGTGATCGTGTCCGGAGATCTGCGGGCTGACCGGGAACTCCAGCAGCAGCGAGTTGAGCAGGTCGACCGCCTGGGTCTCCTCGCCCGCGTCCGCCGCGGCGAAGACGGCGCGCAGCCGGGCGCGTACCGAGCGGAAGCGCGTGACGTCCGAGTCCGTGGCGCGGCGCGCGGCCTGCGTCGAGGGCCCGAACAGGTCCCGGACGGCCTCGACCGAGGTGAGCGAGTCCTTGTTGCGGCCCGGCTCCTCGGTGTTGACCAGGCGTACGGCGTAGTCCGAGTAATAGGCCAGTTCCACTTGTATTCCTTACCGCGACGGGCTCGTGTCGGCGTAACGGCTGCTGTTGCTTCGAGGGTATTACGGACGGGAGGGTTCCGGTGGTCTGGACGAGCGCGGGCGCCGACCTCGACCCGGCGCGCCGACCGCGCCTGGACGGCCGCCCTGGCGCACACCCCGTGGCCCCGGACGTACGGGACACGGAGAGGGGCGGTACGGACCTCGGGTCCGTACCGCCCCTCTCGCGCTGCACGCCTACAGGACCTTCGACAGAAACGACTTCGTGCGCTCGTGCTGCGGGTTCGTCAGGACGTCGCGCGGGTGGCCGGACTCGACCACCACGCCGCCGTCCATGAAGACCAGCGAGTCGCCGACCTCACGCGCGAAGCCCATCTCGTGCGTCACGACGACCATCGTCATGCCGTCCTCGGCGAGGCCGCGCATGACGTCGAGGACGTCACCCACGAGCTCCGGGTCGAGGGCCGAGGTCGGCTCGTCGAAGAGCATCAGCTTCGGCTCCATCGCCAGCGCACGGGCGATGGCGACGCGCTGCTGCTGGCCGCCGGAGAGCTGCGAGGGGTAGTTCCCGGCCTTGTCGGCGAGCCCGACCCGGTCGAGCAGCCGCTCGGCCCGCTCCCGGGCGACGGCCTTGGTCTCGCCCTTGACCTGGATCGGCGCCTCCATGACGTTGGCGAGCGCGGTCATGTGGGGGAACAGGTTGAAGCGCTGGAAGACCATGCCGATGTCCCGGCGCTGGGCCGCGACCTCGCTGTCCTTCAGCTCGTAGAGCTTGTCGCCCTTCTGCCGGTAGCCGACCAGGTGGCCGTCGACCGACAGCCGGCCGGCGTTGATCTTCTCCAGGTGGTTGATGCACCGCAGGAAGGTGGACTTGCCGGAGCCGGACGGGCCGACCAGGCAGAACACCTCGCGGGGTGCGACCTCGAGGTCGATGCCGCGAAGGATGTGCGCGGAACCGTAGGACTTGTGGACGCCCTCGGCCTTCACCATGGCGGTCATGTCACACCCCCCTGGGGCTGTTGCGGGACAGCAGATTGGCCTTGACCCTCTGCCAGGGTGTCGGCGGCAGCTGCCGCAGCGAGCCGCGGGCGTAGTACCGCTCGACGTAGTACTGGCCGACGCTGAACACGCTGGTCAGGGCCAGGTACCAGACCGAGGCCACCAGCAGGGTCTCCATGATCGCGAACGATGTGGAGCCGATGTTCTGCGCGGCGCGCAGCAGCTCGGTGTACTGGACCGCGGATACCAGGGACGAGGTCTTCAGGAGGTTGATGAACTCGTTGCCGGTCGGCGGCACGATCACCCGCATCGCCTGCGGGAGAACGATGCGCCGCATGGTCTTGCCGCTGGACATGCCCAGCGCGTGCGCGGCCTCGGTCTGGCCCTCGTCGACCGACTGGATGCCGGCCCGGACGATCTCGGCCATGTACGCGCCCTCGTTCAGGCCCAGGCCGAGCAGCGCGACCATGAACGGGGTCATCACGTCGACCATCTCGTCCTTGTAGAACCCAAGGTTGAGGATGGGGAAGATCAGGGCGAGGTTGAACCACAGCAGGAGCTGCACATACACGGGGGTGCCGCGGAAGAACCAGATGTACAGCCAGGCCACCGCACCGGTCACCGGGTTCTTCGACAGCCGCATGACCGCGAAGACGATGCCCAGGATCAGACCGATCAGCATCGACAGCACGCTGATCAGCAGCGTGCGGCCCATGCCGGTGACGATCCGGTCGTCGAAGATGAGGTCGCCGACCGTCCCCCAGGTGACGTCGCCCTGGGAGAACGAGTAGGCGAGCGTGCCCAGCAGGACCACGACGACCACACCGCTGATCCAGCGGCCCCAGTGCCTGACCGGGATGGCCTTGATCTGCTCAGGGGGCGTGTAGTCCCCCTTGTCGACCGCCGTCGTCGCGGGTGGCCCGTCGGCGGGTGTCTTGTCGAACTTGTCAGTCACAGTGACTGCCCTTCAGTGGAACGCTTGAGGCTGGTACGTCGGGTCACTGACCGGCGTTGATGGTCGCCTCGGTCACGGCGCTGTCCTTGACGTCCCACTTCTCCAGGACCTTCGCGTACTCGCCGTTCTTGATGATCGCGTTCAGGGCGTCCTTGAGCGCGTCGCGCAGCTGGGTGTTGTCCTTGTCGACGGCGATGCCGAAGGGGCCGGCCTCGGTCTGGTCGCCCGTGACCTCGAAGTCGTTGCCGCCGCCCGCGGTCTTCGCGATGTGCGCGGCGACCGGGTAGTCGTTGAGGTCGGCGACGGCGCCACCGGACTTCACACGGGTCTGGGCCTCGGCGTCGGTGTCGAACGCCTCGATGGTGAGCTTGCCCTTGCTGTCCTGCTCACACTTGGTGGCCTGCTTCTTGAACGTGTCGTGGTAGGTCGTGCCGCGCTGGACGGCGACCTTCTTGCCGCACAGGTCGTCGAGGGACTTGATGTTCTCCGGGTTGCCCTTCTTGACGAGCAGCGAGACGCCGGAGTTGAAGTAGTCGACGAAGTCGACGCCCTCGCCGGTCTTCTTGCCCTTGTCGTCCAGGCCCTGCTGGCGGGCCTTCGTGTCGCTCATGGCGGACATGACGATGTCCTGGCGGCCGGTGTTGAGCGAGGAGATCAGGCCGTCGAAGGTACCGCTGGTGAACTCGAACCGGACGCCGAGCTCCTTGCCCATGGCGGCGGCGATGTCGGGGTCGATGCCGACGATCTTTCCGCCCTCCTCGTACTCCATCGGGGCGTAGGCGGCGTCCGTGCCGACCTTGATCACGCCGGAGTCCTGGTACTTCTTCGGAAGCTTGTCGAAGAGCGGGGCGCTCGTGGACTTGGTGCCCTCGGTCTGAGCGGTCTCGGATCCGGAGTTCGTCTGGTCACCGCAGGCGGTGAGCACCAGCGCGCCGGCGACCGCGAGCGCACTGACTGCGGCGATCCGGGACCTGGCGGCAGTCGTACGACGGGTGAAGCTTGCGGTCATGATCGGGGTCCTCCGGCAGGTGTAGAGGGGCGTTACGAGCAGCTGTGCACTCATCTTCGAGTGTCACCAGCTTGTGTGTTTTCGGCATCTTGCCATTCGGACTGGCCCATTCAGGGGGGCGCGAATGTCAAAATCGGATAACGGGAAACCCCCGAACCTCAGCGCGCTGGTGCATCGAGCCGGACCTTTCGCTGGTATACCGCCCTCTGGCCGGAAGATCTCCCGTCGTTCCCTGATCTGAGCGGGTACATGACAGAGGGTTGAGTTGTCCGTTTTGGAGCTATGAGCCACGTCACCGCGCCGCTACCGACTCGTCCGCGGTGCGGTCTGTCCGGTATGAAGGATCCTTACACCCCTCATCCGGGGCTACGGGCGCGTTGTGCGGCGCGCCCGCGCGTGCGTGAGAACCCTCTGCCGGGGCGGGCCAACCGCCTGGTGCAGCGGACGGACGCGGTGCCCGCCCACCCCTCCTCAACCAGGAGCGGCCACCCTCAACTGATGAAGACTTAAGGGGTCAACCACAATGGCAGCGGAGATCGTCAATCCTCGCAGCGACAACGCCGGCACGGAGAGTTCCGACGAGCCCTTCGATCCGGCTTTCGCGCTGCACCGCGGCGGCAAGATGGCCGTCCAGGCCACCGTGCCGGTGCGGAACAAGGACGACCTGTCCCTCGCGTACACACCTGGTGTCGCCAAGGTGTGCACGGCTATCGCCGAGAAGCCCGAGCTCGTTCACGACTACACCTGGAAGTCCCAGGTCGTCGCCGTCGTGACGGACGGGACCGCGGTGCTCGGCCTCGGCGACATCGGCCCGGAGGCGTCCCTCCCGGTCATGGAGGGCAAAGCGATCCTCTTCAAGCAGTTCGGCGGCGTGGACGCGGTTCCGATCGCCCTCGCCACCACGGACACGGACGAGATCGTCGAGACCGTCGTGCGCCTCGCGCCGTCCTTCGGCGGAGTCAATCTGGAGGACATCTCGGCGCCGCGGTGCTTCGAGATCGAGCGCAAGCTCCAGGAGCGCCTCGACATCCCCGTCTTCCACGACGACCAGCACGGCACCGCGGTGGTCACCCTCGCGGCCCTGCGCAACGCGGCCAAGCTGACCGGCCGCGGGCTCGGCGACCTGCGCGCGGTCATCTCGGGCGCCGGCGCCGCCGGTGTGGCCATCGCGAAGTTCCTGCTCGAGGCGGGGCTCGGGGACGTGGCGGTCGCCGACCGCAAGGGCATCGTCAGCCGTGACCGCGAGGACCTGACCCCGGTCAAGCGCGAGCTCGCCGAGCTCACCAACCGGGCGGGCCTGTCGGGCTCCCTGGAGACCGCGCTCGCCGGCGCGGACGTCTTCATCGGCGTCTCGGGCGGCACGGTGCCGGAGGAAGCGGTCGCGTCGATGGCTCCGAACGCGTTCGTGTTCGCCATGGCCAACCCCAACCCGGAGGTCCACCCGGACGTCGCGCACAAGTACGCGGCGGTCGTGGCCACCGGCCGTTCGGACTACCCGAACCAGATCAACAACGTCCTCGCGTTCCCGGGCATCTTCGCGGGCGCGCTCCAGGTGCGGGCCTCCCGCATCACCGAGGGCATGAAGATCGCCGCGGCGAACGCGCTGGCGGACGTGGTCGGTGACGACCTGTCGGCCGACTACGTGATCCCGTCCCCGTTCGACGAGCGGGTCGCCCCCGCGGTCACCGCGGCGGTCGCCGCCGCCGCGCGCGCGGAGGGTGTCGCCCGGCGCTGACGCGCCGCGACGGGCCGCGGTCACCCCGTGCGGGGGTGGGCCGCGGCCCGTCGCGCATGTCCGGGGGCTGGGCCGAACGGGTGGTGCGGGGCACCTTCCACGCGCGTGAGGCACAGGGGCGAGTGAGCCGAAGGGGCGCGGCGCCGTCGAAAGTAAGAACGCGCGGAGGCTGCGAGTGGGGGTACCTCCCAGCGGTAGCTGGGGGAGAGCAGTCGAGCACGATCGACTGTCGACGGGGTCTTGGGCGCCCCGGAGGAGAACCGAGCCGTGAAGAAAGCAAGGCGCGTCACACCGATGTGTGGTTCCGCCATGCACCGGGCCGTCCTAGTCTCAAGGTCATGTTCGCCGCCTACGCCGCCCGCATCGACCGCGACCAGCCGCTGAACGGACTCGAACTGGGCGAGCGCCCCGCTCCCGAGGCCCGTCCCGGCTGGACGACCGTGAACGTCAAGGCCGCCTCCCTCAACCACCACGACCTGTGGTCGCTGCGCGGAGTGGGCCTCGGCGAGGACAAGCTGCCGATGATCCTCGGCTGCGACGCCGCAGGAGTCGACGAGGACGGCAACGAGGTGGTCCTCCACTCCGTCATCGGCCAGAGCGGCCACGGCGTCGGCCCCGACGAGCCCCGCTCCATCCTCACCGAGCGCTACCAGGGCACCTTCGCCGAGCAGGTCACCGTGCCGTCCTGGAACGTGCTGCCCAAGCCGAGGGAGCTCAGCTTCGAGGAGGCCGCGTGCCTGCCGACCGCCTGGCTGACCGCGTACCGGATGCTGTTCACCAACGCGGGCGTCCGGCCGGGTGACTCCGTCCTCGTGCAGGGCGCGGGTGGTGGCGTCGCCACCGCCGCCATCGTGCTCGGCAAGGCGGCCGGACTGCGGGTGTACGCCACCAGCCGGGACGAGGCCAAGCGCAAGCGGGCGGTCGAGCTGGGCGCCGAGGAGGCGTACGAGCCGGGCGCGCGGCTGCCCCGGCGCGTGGACGCCGTCATCGAGACCGTCGGCGCCGCCACCTGGTCCCACTCGGTCAAGTCGCTGCGGCCCGGCGGCACGCTGGTGATCTCGGGTGCGACGAGCGGCGACCGGCCCTCGCACGCCGAGCTGACCCGCATCTTCTTCCTGGAGCTCAAGGTCGTGGGCTCGACGATGGGCTCCAAGGACGAGCTGGAGGACCTGCTGTCGTTCTGCGCGGCGACCGGCGTCCGGCCGGTGATCGACCAGGTGCTGCCGCTCGACCGGGCCCGGGAGGGGTTCGAGAAGCTGGCCTCCGGCGACCTGTTCGGAAAGATCGTCCTCACCAATCCGTGACGGACTCTTGATGGACCGTCAGTTCTGCTGATGGGATCTCCGGCACTGCCGACCGACCGTGCCGGAGGTCCCATGCACCGCCGTCTGCTCGTCGCCCTCGTCTGCGCCGCCGTCCTGTCCACGTCAGCCGCTCACGCCAGGAGCGGGGACAGCCCGGTCGCACCACTCCCGGACATCCCCCGCCTCACGGACGACCGGGGCCGCGTCCTGACCCTGCGCGGCTGGAACGTCGAGGACAAGACCCACCGCGGCGAGGCCGCCCTGTCCGCGATCACCGAGCGCCACTTCCGCGACCTGCGTGCCCAGGGCTTCGGCTTCGCCCGCCTGCTCGTCTTCTGGGACGACCTGGAGCCCGAGCGGGGCCGCTACAGCGAGGCGTACCTCCGCAGGATCGAGCGCGTCCTCGGCTGGGCGCACAAGCACCGGATCCAGGTCCTGATCGACGCCCACCAGGACGTCTTCGGACCCGCGTTCGGGCACCGCGGCATCCCCGAGTGGGCGACGAGGACCGACGGTCTGCCGTTCACCCCGCACCCCGACGACTGGTTCGCCGAGTACTTCGAACCGGCCGTGCAGCGCGCGTTCACCCACCTCTACGAGGACCCGGACCTGCGGCGCGCCCAGGCGGACATGTGGCGGGTGCTCGCCGGGCGTCTCGCGGACCACCCGGCCGTCGTCGGCTACGACCTGATCAACGAACCCATGGGCGAGATCGCGCAGGGCGAGGACCTTCCGGCGGCCGCCCGCCGTATCGAGCGCGAACAGCTCACCCCCCTGTACAACCGCCTCGCGGACGCCGTCCGTTCCGTCGACCACGACACCTGGGTCTTCTTCGAGCCGACCCCCATCGTGGGGGAGGGCGTCCCCACCGGCCTCGGCCGGATCGACGACCCCAAGGCCGTCTACGCACCCCACTTCTACAACACGGCGATGGAGGCGGGCGCCGACTACGACCCGTCGGCCGGCTGGATCGAGGCGTACGAGTCGGCCGTGACCGTCTACCCGCGGCAGTACCGCGTCCCGGTCGTCGTGGGCGAGTGGGGCCCGCTCAACAACGCGCTGCCGAACATGGGCCGTTTCTACCGCGACGCCCTGCGGTCCCTGAACCGCTACGGCTCCGGCTGGGCGGGCTACGTCTGGTGCTACGGCGGCGGGTACTGCGCCGTCGACGCCGAGGGGCGGTTCCGCACCAACAAGGAGCAGACCGCGGCCCCGTACGCCCCCGCGGTCGCCGGCCGGATCACCGCCGAGGCGTTCGAGCCGGACACCGCGGCCTACCGGCTCGTGTACCGGGCCGGGGGCGGTGTCACCGAGATCTCCGTGCCGCCCCGGCCCGGCGGCTGGCGCGTCGAGCTGACCGGACCCGCCCGGACCGCCACGCCGGTGCTGCCCGCGGACCGCGCGGCGACCGCAAGGGTGCACGCTCGGCCCGGCGCGCAGGTCACCGTTCTCGTCACTCCGAGCGCGCCACGATGAACACCCGCGCCGGTAGGGCGCGCTGGGAGACGATTGCGCATCGGCCGTGCGGGGCACGAGCCTTGACACTCACGTGATCGCGCGTGAAGGGGGAGGAGAACATGTCGACGGGGGATCAACAGAGCCGTGTCCCGGCCTATCCGGGCGTCGAGAAATTCGTGGACGCCTTCGACAAACTCGTGGTGCAGCCGCGCCGCAGCCGCACCTGCGTCCCGGTGGTGCTGCTGAGCGAACCGGGGGACGGACAGGCGGGACGCCGGATCGTCGCCGGACTGAGGTCACGGCTGCGCGGGCGCGAGGGCCGGCTCGCCCCGCACGCCTGCCTGGACGGGGCCACGGCGGACCCGGCCGCGCCGCCGCTCGACCTCTTCGAGCAGATCGCCTTCCAGCTGGACGCGACGATGCCGCCGGGCACGGGACGGCTGCGCCTGCCGTCCTACCGGCTGCTGCGCGCCGTGGTCACCGCGCCCGCGGTCGGCGGCCTCATGGAGCGCCGCCCCGGCGAACTGCGCGACCACTGCTACGCCGAGCACCGGGAGGTCTCCGCGCTCGCCCGGGGGCTGTGGTGGCTGGGCGGCCGGGACCAGGCCAACGGCGGCACCCTGCTCGAACTGCTGTGGAACTTCGTCGCGGGGCCGCTCTTCCAGCGGCTGCCGCGCGCCCTGTACGGCAGACGGGCGGGCCGCACGATGCTGGGCAGGAGCCGGCACGGAGGCCGCCGCTGGTACGCCGAGTGGGTGCGCCAGCAGCAGGGCACGCCGCCCACCGACTTCTTCCGCTCGGCCCTCGACCTGGTGGGCGGCGGTCCGGACGGCGACCCCGAGCAGCTCGACCGGATCCTGGTCCACGCTCTGCTCGCCGACCTCGAAGGCGCGGCCCGCAAGCGGATGTTCAACCCCTGGCGGCGCCGGCGCGTCAGCCGCTTCGTGCTCCTGGTGGAGGAGGCGGGCCCCGCCGAGTCACGCGTCCAGCGCTTTCTGCGCGAACTGCGCTCCGCCATGGAGGACCTGCGCTGCACCTCCGTCGTCGCCGTCGCCGCGGGCGTGCGCACGCTCGCCAGCCGGATCCCCGACATCGAGGTACCCGGCCTGTCCGCCGCCGGCGCCGACCTGGCCAACATCGCCCAGCGCGGCACTCCGCCGGGGCGGCCCTCCGGAATGGTGGTGCCGGTCTCCGAAGGGCCCGCGGACGACCAGGCCGCGACGTACTGGCTGGGCCGCTGGCCCACTCTCGCCCCGCCCGCGACGCGCTGGGGTCCCGGCACCGACGTGGCCGTGGCCGCGACCGCGGGCGTGCTCGCCCTCGCGGTCGTCGGCGGCCTGGTCGCCGGGGTCCCCTTCACCAGGATGGGCCCCGACCCGTGCCTCGGCTCCACGTTCCTCGGCACGGACGGGCAGTGCGTCGGCGTCGCGGAAGGCGCGGCGTCGTTCGGCACGGGGGACAGCGAGCGGGCGGTACGGGACGTCCTGCAGCGCATCGAGCGGCAGAACAAGGAGGTCGAGAAGGAACTCGCGGGCCGGGACGCCGGCGACCCGCGGCCGGACGCCCGCACCGTCGTCTACTTCGGCCCGCTCAGCGGCGGCAAGGACGCGGAGGACCCCGTCCGCGGCGGCACCCTCGCCGAACTGCGGGGTCTCGCCCTCGCCCAGGCGTACGCGAACGCACAGGCACTGCGCTCCGGGGAGCGCGTCCCGCTGCGCGTCCTCGCCGCGAACGCCGGCGACCGCTTCAAGGACGCCCCGGCCGTCGCCCACCGGATCGTCGAACTCGCCGACAAGGACAGCTCGATCGTCGGCGTCGTCGGCTTCGGCCAGAGCCGCCGCCGTACGTACGAGGCGATGCGCATCTTCGACGAGGCCGGCCTGCCGATGGTCGGTACCTCGGGCACCGCCGACGAACTGCTGCGCCAGGGCGGGCACTACTACCAGACCGCGCCGACCGACACACGAGCCGGGCAGGTGATGGCGGCCTTCGCCGAGCACGCCCCCATGGTGGACGGGAAGCCGGCCGTGCGGGTACGGCTGATCGCCGACCCCTCGGACGCGTACAGTGCGAGCCTCGCGGCGGCGTTCCGGGCGGCGTACGACGAGGAGCGGACCGAGTCGCTCCTGTACACCCCGACGGACGCGCCCGAACCCACGCCGCTGCCCGGGTCCCCGGAGGGGACCCCGGTCGCGGCGGTGGAGGATCTGGCACGCGAGGTGTGCCGGGCGGTGGCCGAGGAGCCGCGTACGGCCGTGGTGTGGGCCGGGAGGGGCAGCCAGTTCCAGCTCTTCCTCGGCGAGTTGAGCCGCGACGCGCGCGACTGCCCGAAGGTGAGCGTCCTCGGCGGCGACGACGTCACCAACGCCCTCACGGAGGAGCGGCGCCCCTGGGAGGTCTTCGCCGGACTGACCCTCTTCTACGTCTCGCACGGCCGCGCGCCGGCGCTCGCCGAGGTCAGCGGCGAGGCGGCGGCCTTCCTCACCGCGTACGACCGCACGTACGCCGAGGATCACAGCACCCGTACCGGCGCCATGCGGCAGGACGCCCATGTGGCGCTCGCCTGGGACGCGATGCGCTACCTCGCGGAGGGCGTCGACCAGGCGTGGCGGGGCACCGGCGGCCACGACGAGCGCCTCGACCGCAGGCTGCTCCAGGCGGTGCTCTACCAGGGGCTCGGCGGCGGGGGCTTCGACGGCGCCACCGGGCGGATCGACGCGCACGGGGCGGCGGGCGGCGGCCGGGTCAGCGAGAAGAAGCTCATAGCGGTCGAGCGGGGCGGCCCGAAGGGGGCGCAGACGGTGCTGCTGTGCGGGACGGTCGGGCGCGGTGACGTCCGCCGGACCTGGGGACCGGAGCAGCACTCCTGCCCGTGAACGCATGAGGGGCCGGACGACCTCCGGCCCCTCCCGCGGCGCTACTCCTTGGGGCCGCGCAGCAGGGCCACGATGTGCGCGGCCGCCGTCGACAGGTGCCGACGGGCCTCGCCCAGCTGCTCCTGTGTCACGCCGTGGTCGCGCGCCGCGTCCCGCACGTCGTCCCTGAAGCGGTCCAGGAGCCGTTCGAGATCACGTGCCGGGTCGGCCGAACCCTCCACGTCCACGGCGTCCTTCGCCCACTGGGGGTCGGTGCCGGCCGCGTCCGGCTTCACATACGGCGGCCAGGCGGTGCTCCGCGCCAGACCGCCGAGCCGGCCGGCCAGCTCCGACAGGCCCTCGCGCACCCCGGTCGGCCAGTCGCCCCGCGCGAAGTGGTCCTGGACCTGTTCCTGCACCTGCTGGGCGATGCGCTGCATCTCCGCGCGGGCGGTGTCGGCCGCCTCCTGCGCCTGGCGGCGAGCCTGCTTGGCGTCCTCGCGCGCCCGCCGCGACTCGTCCTTGGCGCGCTGCGCCTGCTCCTGCCACTCCTGTCTGGCACGGCGCATTTCCTCCTTCGCCGCCCGCCAGGATTCGTTGTCGGCGAAGTCCCCTCCGCCGCGCGGGCCCGCCGGCTGCCGGCGGTTCTCGCTGGCTGCGGCCCGCATCTCGCTGCGCAGCCTGCCCGCCGCGCCGCGCACGTCGTCGCGGATCTCCGCGGCGAGTTCGGAGACGGAATCGCGGATCTCCAGCTCCAGGTCGGCCAGTTCCCCGCTGCGCCCGGCGAGCTCGGCGCGGCCGGCGTCGGTGATCGAGTACACCTTGCGGCCGCCCTCGGTGGCGTGCGTGACCAGGCCCTCGGCCTCCAGCTTGGCCAGCCGCGGGTACACGGTGCCGGCGCTCGGCGCGTACAGGCCGTGGAAACGCTCCTCCAGGAGGCGGATGACCTCGTAGCCGTGGCGCGGAGCCTCGTCCAGCAGCTTCAGCAGGTAGAGCCGCAGGCGGCCGTGGGCGAATACGGGGGGCATGTCAGAGAACCTTCCCGGTCGGGGCGTCGGCGTACGCCTCGTCCTCCTCGGCCGGTGGCCTGCGCAGCAGCGCGATCGAACCGGAGACAGTGGTGGCCTTGAGTCTGCCGGTGCCCGCGCCCAGGGTGCCGGTGATCTGCTTCGCGCCCCACTGGCCCGCGACACGCAGGTCCTCGAAGGCGTTGGAGACGGCGCCGCTCGCGGTGTTCGCCTCGACCCGTGCGTCGGCGGGGTGGGGCAGCCGGATGGCCACCTCACCCGAGACCGTGGTCAGCGCGATGTCGGTCGGGCCGCCGGCCGTGTCGATGTCGACGACCATGTCGCCGCTGACGGAGTCGGCCCGCACCGAGCGGCCGGATCCCGCTATCACGGTGAGGTCGCCGGAGACGGAGTGGTAGCGCAGGTCGCCGCTGAGCGCCTGGGCCTCGAGGTTGCCGGAGACGGTGTCGGCGCGCACGGCACCGGAGAGCCCGACGAGGGTGGTGTCACCGGTGACGCCGCGCACCACGGCGGAGCCCCGGACGCCGGAGACGACCGCGTGCGCACCGACGACGCCGACCTCGACGGCGGCCTCGGCGGGAACGGCGAGGGAGACCACCGCGCTGCGGTGCCGGCCCTTGCGGTCGAGCCACTGGAGGAAGCCCTTCCAGGGCAGGTCCGGGTAGGCGACGGTGAGCGTGGCCCCGTTGCGGGTGACGACGAGCGGGGGGCCCTCGACCTCCGAGACCTCCAGCCGGGTGGAACCTTCGTCGGTCCCGACGACGTTGACGGTTCCGTTGACGATCCGCACGTTGACCGTCGTGACCGGGTCGTCGAAGGCCAGCTTCGTCGGCTCGGCTACGTCCCATGTCGTCTCTGCCATGGCGATGACCTCCCGGGGCCGGGGCGCGACACAACATATCGCGTCTCCTGCTGGACACGATATATCGCGGTTTCGGGATGTCAAGGCCGTCATCGCGTAAGAGGCCGCGTCCATGTCCCGCCGCAGGGGAGGGGGCTCCTCCCGGGCACTCTGCGAGGAGAGGGCGTAGGAGGCTACGGGGATGACGTGTCGCGCCCTGCTTCTGCGGCAGCTGCGCGCCGCGGTACGGCCCCCGGGCGGCCGGGGCACTCGCCTGGGACGAGCCGCGGTCACGGGCCCTCTATCAGGAGGCCGCCGGACGTCACCGCCGTACGCGCGCCGGCGCAGCGGGCGCACGGCAGCGCGGGCGGTAGCCCACCCATTGGGGGGGCGCTCATTCGTCGAGGTGGCGGCTACTCGTCGTCGTCCTCGTCGTCCAGACGGGCCAGCCACGTCGCGAGGCGTTCGACCGGGACCTCGAAGTCCGGGTTGAGGTCCACGAACGTGCGCAGCTGCTCGGCCAGCCACTCGAACGTGACCTCCTCCTCGCCGCGCCGCTTCTCCAGTTCCTCGATGCCGCGGTCGGTGAAGTACAAGACATGCTCCTGGTGGGGACGGGTGTTCCGGCTCCAGGGTATGGCGTCGCCGACGCGGCCGGACATCGGCCGTGCGCAAACTGGGCGCCATGCCCGGAAGGGCGCTCGACGTCCTCGTGGAGCTCCACCCCCCCGAGCACGGGAACGGCCCGCCACCGATCGCGTCGGTGGCGGGCCGTTCCTTCGTGCGATGCCGGTCAGGCGTCGAAAACCTCGTTGACCAGTTGCTCCTGCTCCTGCTCGTGGCGCTTCTTCGAGCCCACGGCCGGGGACGAGGAGTGCGGCCGCGAGATACGGCGCAGGCGCTCGCCGTGCGGGATGTCCGCGCCGACCGCCAGGTCCAGGTGGTCGATCAGGTTGAGCGCGATGAACGGCCAGGCACCCTGGTTCGCCGGCTCCTCCTGGGCCCACAGGTACTTCTCGGCGTTCGGGAACTTGGCGATCTCGGCCTGCAGCTCCGCACCCGGCAGCGGGTACAGGCGCTCCAGGCGGATGATCGCCGTGTCCGTCGTGCCGCGCTTCCTGCGCTCGGCGTCGAGGTCGTAGTAGACCTTGCCGGACGTGAAGACGACCTTGCGGACCGCGGCCGGGTCGACCGAGTCGTCGCCGATCACCGGGCGGAAGCCGCCGGTGGTGAACTCCTCCGCCTTCGACGCCGCGGCCTTCAGACGCAGCATCGACTTCGGGGTGAAGACGATGAGCGGCTTGTGGTGCGGGTTGTGGACCTGCCAGCGCAGCAGGTGGAAGTAGTTCGACGGCAGGGTCGGCATCGCCACCGTCATGTTGTTCTGCGCGCACAGCTGCAGGAAGCGCTCGGGGCGCGCGGAGCTGTGGTCCGGGCCCTGGCCCTCGTAGCCGTGCGGCAGCAGCAGCGTGACGCCGGAGTGCTGGCCCCACTTCTGCTCGGCCGAGGAGATGAACTCGTCGACGACGGTCTGCGCGCCGTTGACGAAGTCACCGAACTGAGCCTCCCACATGACCAGCGCGTCCGGGCGGGCCAGCGAGTAGCCGTACTCGAAGCCCATCGCCGCGTACTCGCTGAGCAGCGAGTCGTAGACGTTGTAGCGGGCCTGGTCCTCGGACAGGTAGAGCAGCGGCGTGTAGTCCTCGCCGGTCTCCTGGTCGACCAGCACCGCGTGGCGCTGGCCGAACGTGCCGCGGCGGGTGTCCTGGCCGGACAGCCGGACCGGGGTGCCCTCCATCAGCAGCGAGCCGATGGCCAGCGTCTCGCCCATGCCCCAGTCGATCGTGCCGTCCTCGACGGAGGCGGCGCGGCGCTGCATCTGCGGCATCAGGCGCGGGTGCACCTTGATGTTGTCCGGGATGTTGACCTGGGACTCGGCGATCCGCTTGACGACCTCCTGGGAGACCGCCGTGCTCACCGCGACCGGGAACTCGGCCTGGCTGTCCGGGACGTGCACCGGGGCCGGGGCGGAGGTGGCCTCGCGGACCTCCGCGAACACCTTCTCCAGCTGGCCCTGGAAGTCCTGGAGCGCCTGCTCGGCCTCTTCCAGCGTGATGTCGCCGCGACCGATCAGCGACTCGGTGTAGAGCTTGCGCACCGAGCGCTTCTTGTCGATCAGGTTGTACATCTGCGGGTTGGTGAACTGCGGGTTGTCGCCCTCGTTGTGACCGCGGCGGCGGTAGCAGATGAGGTCGATCACGACGTCCTTGTTGAACGCCTGGCGGAACTCGAAGGCGAGCCGCGCGACGCGGACCACGGCCTCCGGGTCGTCGCCGTTCACGTGGAAGATCGGCGCCTCGATCATGCGGGCCACGTCGGTCGCGTACATCGACGAACGCGACGACTCCGGTGCGGCGGTGAAGCCGACCTGGTTGTTGATGACGATGTGGACCGTGCCGCCGGTGCGGTAGCCGCGCAGCTGCGACATGTTCAGCGTCTCGGCCACGACACCCTGGCCGGCGAAGGCGGCGTCGCCGTGCAGGGCGACGGGCAGGACGGTGAAGTCCGTGCCGCCCTTGTTGATGACGTCCTGCTTGGCGCGGGCCACACCCTCCAGGACCGGGTCGACGGCCTCCAGGTGCGAGGGGTTGGCGACCAGCGACACCTTGATCTGCTCGCCGTCGAGGCCGGTGAACGTGCCCTCGGCGCCCAGGTGGTACTTCACGTCGCCCGAGCCGTGCATCGACTTCGGGTCGAGGTTGCCCTCGAACTCCCGGAAGATCTGCGCGTACGACTTGCCGACGATGTTCGCCAGCACGTTCAGACGGCCGCGGTGGGCCATGCCGATGACGACCTCGTCGAGGCGCGACTCGGCCGCGGAGTCGATGACCGCGTCGAGCAGCGGGATGACGGACTCGCCGCCCTCCAGCGAGAACCGCTTCTGGCCGACGTACTTGGTCTGCAGGAAGGTCTCGAAGGCCTCCGCCGCGTTCAGCCGGCGCAGGATGCGCAGCTGCTCCTCGCGCTCCGGCTTGTGGTGCGGGCGCTCCACCCGGTCCTGCAGCCACTTGCGCTGCTTCGGGTCCTGGATGTGCATGAACTCGATGCCGGTGGTGCGGCAGTACGACTCACGCAGCACGCCCAGGATGTCGCGCAGCTTCATCATCGACTTGCCGGCGAACCCGCCGACCGCGAACTCACGCTCCAGGTCCCACAGGGTGAGGCCGTGCTCGGTGATGTCCAGGTCGGGGTGCTTGCGCTGGCGGTACTCCAGCGGGTCGGTGTCGGCCATGACATGGCCGCGGACCCGGTAGGAGTGGATCAGCTCGAAGACACGCGCGGCCTTGGTGACGTCGTCGTCGTGCGAGGTGTCGATGTCCTTGAGCCAGCGGACCGGCTCGTAGGGGATGCGCAGCGACTCGAAGATCTCGTCGTAGAAGTTCTCCTCGCCCAGGAGGAGGTTGGCGACGATCCGCAGGAACTCGCCCGACGCGGCGCCCTGGATGACGCGGTGGTCGTACGTGCTCGTGAGCGTCATCACCTTGGAGATGCCCAGCTTGTTCAGGGTGTCCTGCGAGGTGCCCTGGAACTCGGCGGGGTAGTCCATGGAGCCGACGCCCATGATGACCGACTGCCCGGGCATCAGACGCGGCACGGAGTGGACGGTGCCGAGGCCGCCGGGGTTGGTCAGCGAGACGGTGACGCCGGTGAAGTCGTCCATCGTCAGCTTGTTGTTGCGGGCGCGGCGGACGATGTCCTCGTAGGCCTGCCAGAACTCGAAGAAGTTGAGCGTCTCGGCCTTCTTGATGCCCGCGACGACCAGCTGGCGGTCGCCGTTGGGCTTCACCAGGTCGATGGCCAGACCGAAGTTGACGTGGTCCGGCTTGACCAGGGTGGGCTTGCCGTCCTTCTCCGCGAAGGACCAGTTCATCGACGGCATGGCCTTGATGGCCTGCACCATCGCGTAGCCGATGAGGTGCGTGAAGGAGATCTTCCCGCCGCGGGCCCGCTTGAGGTGGTTGTTGATGACGATGCGGTTGTCGAACAGCAGCTTCACCGGGACGGCGCGCACGGACGTGGCCGTGGGCAGCTCCAGAGAGGCGTTCATGTTCTTCGCGACCGCGGCGGCGGGGCCGCGCAGCGTCACGAACTCGGGACCCGCGGGCGCCTCGGTCGCCGGCGCGGCCGCGGGCTTCGCGGCGGGCGCGGCCTTCGGCGCGGGGGCCGCGGCCTTGGCCGGAGCGGCCGGAGCCGGGGCGGCCTGCGCGGGGGCGGCGGGCTGGGCCGCGGGCGCCGCCGGGGCGGCGGAGGCGGCCTGTGCGGGTGCCGCCTCCTGCGCCGCGGGCGCGCTCGCAGTCGTGGTGGGGGCCGCGGCGGCGGGCGCCGCCTTGTCCTTGTCCGCCGTGCCGGCAGCGCCCGGCTTGTAGTCGGCGAAGAAGTCCCACCAGGCGCGATCGACCGAATTCGGGTCCTGGAGGTACTGCTGGTAGATCTCGTCGACGAGCCACTCATTGGCTCCGAACGCGGCAGCAGGGTTCTGACCCTGCCCGCCTTGGTCGGTCGAGAGACTCGAGTTACTGGGGGACTGAGACGACACGGCGAGAACCGCCCTCTTCCGCTTCACAAGGTGATGGACAGCGGAAATAAAGGCTACGCCTCCCTGGCCGGGAGGTGCAGGCCGGGCGGGGCATCGTCGCGCAAGTCACACCGAAAGGCGAGTTTCGGGGTTGTAAATGGCGGGAAACAAGCGAGGTTCCGGTTCTGTGAGGGTACGCGACATCGCGGCTGCAGCCCTGTGGCCTGCAGTCTTTCCCTCGTCCCGGATGAGTCCTGCCCTCTTGCACGCAGAAGAAGCCCCTCCGGTTCGAACCCTACGTCAACCTCTCGGCGGCGGGAGACCGGGAAGGGTGACGCGGATCCGGCAGCCGCGGGCCGATTCGGCCACTCCGATGCGGCCGCCGTGCAGATCCACCGCCCACCGGGCGATCGCGAGGCCCAGCCCCGTGCCGCCGTCGCTGCCCGGCCCGTGCGGCGAGGCCACCTGGCCGCGGTTGAATCGTTCGAAGACCCGGTGGCGCTCCTGCTCCGGGATGCCGGGACCCTCGTCGACCACTTCCAGGTCCAGCGACTCCCGGCCCTGGCCGCGCCTGGCCCGTACCGTCACGCGGCCGTGCGGCGGCGAGTGCTTGACCGCGTTGTCGATGAGGTTCGCCACCACCTGGTGCAGCCGCTCCGCGTCCGCGTGCGCGGTCAGCTCCGGCGGGGAGACGTCCAGGTGCAGGTGGACGTCGGTACGGGTGTGGTGGCCGGAGCCGGAGGCGAGGCCGCGCTGGGAGGAGGCGAGATTGGCCTCCTTCAGCACGCCCGACAGATAGGGCCACACCTCGAAGCGGCGGGCCTTCAGCGGCAGCACGCCGTTGTCGAGCCGGGACAGGTCCAGCAGCGTCTCCACGAGCCGGCCGAGACGCTCGGTCTGCTTCAGCGCCGTGCGCATCGTCTCCGGGTCGGCGGCCGAGACCCCGTCGACCACGTTCTCCAGCACGGCGCGCAGCGCGGCGATCGGCGTGCGCAGCTCGTGCGAGACGTTGGCGACCAGCTCCTTGCGGTGGCGGTCCACGGCCTCCAGGTCGTCGGCCATGCGGTTGATCGTCGAGGCCAGGTCGCCCAGCTCGTCGCGGCGGTCGGCGCCCCGCACCCGGCGCGTGTAGTCCCCGTGCGAGATCCCCTTGGCGACCGTGTTCATCTCGTCCAGCGGCGCGGTCAGGCCGTGCGCCACGAACTGCGTGATCAGCAGCGTGGCGATGATCGTGAAGACGGTGATGAAGCGGATCTCGGTCTTGCTGTGGAAGGCCATCAGCATCAGACCGGTCGTGATGAAGACCGAGACCACCACGAGCGTGCTGAGCTTGGTCTTGATCGAGATCGCGATGGGGGCGGCGCCCAGCCGCCTGCGCACCCGGCCGCGGGAACGCCGGGTCATGGCGTCGGCGTCTCCAGCGCGTACCCGACGCCGTGGACCGTGCGGATGCGCTCGGCTCCGATCTTCCGGCGGAGCGCCTTGATGTGGCTGTCGACGGTACGGGTGCCGGAGGCGTCCGCCCAGTCCCACACCTCGGCGAGCAGCTGCTCCCGGGAGAGCACCGCGCGCGGGGTGTTCGCCAGGCACACCAGCAGGTCGAACTCGGTGGGCGTCAGGTGCACGTCCTCGGCCCGCACCCGCACGCGGCGCTGGGCGTGGTCGATCTCCAGCTCGCCGAGGCGCAGGATGCCGCTGCGGGGTGTGACGGCGGCCAGCGCGGCGCGCTCCACACGGCGCAGCAGCACGTGCACACGCGCGGCGAGCTCGCGCATCGAGAACGGCTTGGTCATGTAGTCGTCCGCGCCGACGCCGAGACCGACCAGCATGTCCGTCTCGTCGTCACGGGCGGTGAGCATCAGCACCGGGACCGGCCGCTGCGCCTGGACCCGGCGGCAGACCTCCAGACCGTCGAAGCCGGGCAGCATCACGTCGAGGACCATCAGGTCCGGCTGCCACGCCTCGGCCGCGTCCACGGCCGCGGGGCCGTCGAGGGCCGTCTGGACCAGGAAGCCCTCCGCCCGCAGCCGGGCGGCGATGGCGTCGACGATCGTGGCGTCGTCCTCGACGACCAGCACCCGGCGCTGGGCCCCGGGGGTGGCCGCGACCCCGTTGTGCGTGGTGTGTGTCTGCTCCATCGCCCCGCCCCTGTACCTGTTTCACCGCTAGCTGCACGTGGATCCGGATCGAGGTAGATCCCGTGTGTGTCCCAGCAGCGTAAGGGCATCGACGGCGTCGCGGCTACGCAGGGCGAACACCGACGTGGACCACGTCGGGTACTCCTCGGGCAAGGCGGATCTCTTCGGTTCTTACCCCGGTGAATCCGGCATTCCGCATCGCATCCTCGAATGCGGCGGAGGGCTGTGCGGACCACACGGCGAGTACGCCGCCGGGCTTCAACACCCGCTCGCAGGCGGCGAGTCCGGCCGGGGAGTACAGCTCGCCGTTGTCCTCGGTGACCGTCCAGTCGGGACCGTTGTCGATGTCCAGGCACAGGCTGTCGTAGCGGTCGTCCGTCGTGCGCAGATACGCGACGAGGTCCGTGTGGAGGATCACGCAGCGTGGATCGGCGAGGGCCTCGCCGGAGACGGCCGCGAGCGGGCCCGAGCGGTGCCAGTCGATGATCGCCTGCTCGCGCTCGACGACCGTGATCCGCCGCCACTGCTTGCCCGCGGCGGCGTGTGCCAGGGAGAACCCGACCCCGAGCCCGCCGATGAGCACGCTCGGCGCGACGTTTCCCGTCTGCAGGGCGTTGTGCGCGGCGTCGATCAGCAGCCGCTCGGACCGCCCGTCCGAGGTGTCCATCAGGAAGCACCCGTTGGCGATGATCTCGTGCACCGTCTCGTCCCCGTCCCCGCGTCTGCGCAGCACGACCTCCCCGAACGGTCCCTCACGCCGGTCGAGGGTGACGGGTGCGTCGCTGGCGGGGAACGGCATCGGGTGACCTCCGGGCGGCAGGCGGGGTGACGACAGGGATCGGGGCCATTCTGTCGGGCCGCCGAGCGGCGGGACAAACCGGTTTCGGACGGGTTCGGGCGGACCTGGGGCGGGCGTCGTCACGCCGAGCGCCTCCCTGTCCCCGCACGGCGGCGCCGCGTCGTCCCGCTCCCCCGAGGGGCTCACCGGCCGACGCCCGCCCTGCCGCGCGGGCCTGCGGCTCATGCCCGGCCGCAGCGGCCGGAGGCCGGGGCGTGGAACAGGCTGACCAGCGGGGCCTGGACCTGCCAGCCCAGCGACTCGTACAGCGCCCGGCCGTCGGGGGTGCCGCCGAGCACGCCGGTCGTCGCCCCCTGCTCCAGCGCGGCGTTGTGGAGCGTGTGCATGACGAGCCGCCCGAGGCCCTTGCGGCGGTGCCCGGGCGCCGTCTCGATCTGGTCGACGACGGCGGTCTCACCGGTGGGCGCGATCTGGCCGCGCGCTGCGAAGGAACCGTCGGCGGCGACCACCAGCAGCCGGGTCACGCCGCCGCGCGTCCAGCGCTTGAGCGTGTAGCCCTCGGGGACCTCGGGTGCCGGTGTGCGGCGCAGCCGCGTCCGCATCAGCCAGCCGGGCTCGTCGATCCGCCAGTCGGGTCCCACCCATGCGACGACGTCCTCGGGCTCGGCGAAGACCTTGAGCCAGACGGTCGGCGCGGCGACCTCGGCGGCGACCTTGCGCACGGTGGCCTCGTCGTCGGCGGTCAGGACGTGCCGGGTGGCGTGCGTCACCTGGCCGACGTCGACGGTGAAACCCCATGGCCTGACCACGGGATCGGCCGCGCCACGGGACACGACCCAGCCGCGGACCCAGGCCGATGTAACGACTGAAGTATGCATGGGGCTATTACACCGGCCGGCCTGCCGGGCCGCCAGACCCGGGGGATCGGAAGTGGCGGACGGGAGCCTTCGCGCAGCGCGAGAGGGTGATCGCTCAGAGCGAACATCGTCCGGGGAACATCCTTGGGCTCATATGCATTGAGTCGGTACAGCTCAACTTGACTGCCTAAGGGGAGATCATGGCTGCCGATTTCACGGCTCACTCACCGCTCACCCTGCCCGTCCTGCCGCTGGACGACGAGGTCGTACTGCCCGGCATGGTCGTGCCGCTCGACCTGTCCGACAACGAAGTACGGGCCGCGGTCGAGGCCGCCCAGGCTGCCGCCCGCCCCTCCGGCAACAAGCCGAAGGTGCTGCTCGTTCCCCGCGTGGACGGCACATACGCCGCGACGGGTGTCCTCGGCACGGTCGAGCAGGTCGGCCGGCTGTCCGACGGCGATCCCGGTGCGCTCATCCGCGGCGTCGGCCGCGTCCGCATCGGCGCCGGGACCACCGGTCCCGGCGCGGCGCTGTGGGTCGAGGGCGCCGTGGTCGAGGAGACCGTTCCCGATCCGCTGCCCGGCGCCGTCACGGAGCTGGTCAAGGAGTACAAGGCGCTGGCCACCGACTGGCTGAAGAGGCGCGGCGCCTGGCAGGTCGTCGACCGCGTGCAGCAGATCGAGGGCATCTCGCAGCTCGCCGACAACTCCGGTTACTCACCCTTCCTGACCACCGCTCAGAAGATCGAGCTGCTGGAGACCACCGACCCGGTGGCCCGGCTCAAGCTCGCCACCGAGCAGCTGCGCGACCACCTCGCCGAGCAGGACGTGGCCGAGTCGATCGCCAAGGACGTCCAGGAAGGCGTGGACAAGCAGCAGCGCGAGTTCCTGCTGCGCCGCCAGCTGGACGCCGTACGCAAGGAGCTGCGCGAGCTCAACGGCCAGGAGGGCGAGGACGAGTCCGACGACTACCGCGCCCGTGTCGAGGCCGCCGACCTGCCCGAGAAGGTGCGGGAGGCCGCCCTGAAGGAGGTCGAGAAGCTGGAGCGGGCGAGCGACCAGTCGCCCGAGGGCTCCTGGATCCGCACCTGGCTCGACACCGTCCTCGAACTGCCCTGGAACGAGCGCACCGAGGACGCCTACGACATCCAGGGCGCCAAGGCGACCCTGGACGCCGAGCACGCGGGCCTGCAGGACGTGAAGGAGCGGATCACCGAGTACCTGGCGGTGCGCAAGCGGCGTGCCGAGCGCGGTCTCGGGGTCGTGGGCGGCCGCAGGGGCGGCGCGGTGCTGGCCCTCGTCGGCCCGCCCGGCGTCGGCAAGACGTCGCTCGGCGAGTCCGTGGCGCACGCGATGGGCCGCAAGTTCGTGCGCGTCGCGCTCGGCGGCGTACGGGACGAGGCGGAGATCCGGGGCCACCGGCGCACCTACGTCGGCGCCCTGCCCGGCCGGATCGTGCGCGCGATCAAGGAGGCCGGTTCCATGAACCCGGTCGTCCTGCTCGACGAGATCGACAAGGTCGGCTCCGACTTCCGCGGCGACCCGGCGGCGGCTCTGCTCGAAGTCCTCGACCCCGCGCAGAACCACACCTTCCGCGACCACTACCTGGAGGTCGAACTCGACCTCAGCGACGTCGTCTTCCTCGCCACCGCCAACGTGCTGGAGGCCATCCCCGAGGCCCTGCTCGACCGGATGGAGCTCGTACGCCTCGACGGCTACACCGAGGACGAGAAGATCGTCATCGCCCGGGACCACCTCGTGCCGCGCCAGCTGGAGAGGGCGGGCCTGGAGGCCGGCGAGGTCACGCTGGACGACTCTGCGCTGCGCAAGCTGGCGGGGGAGTACACCCGCGAGGCGGGCGTGCGGAACCTGGAGCGGTCCATCGCGCGGCTGCTGCGCAAGGTGGCCGCCCAGCACGAACTGGGCGACCGCGAGCTGCCGTTCACCGTCACCGACGGAGAGCTGCGCGGGCTCATCGGACGGCCGCACCACGTGCCCGAGTCCGCCCAGGACCCGGCCGAGCGCCGCACCGCGGTGCCCGGTGTGGCCACCGGGCTGGCGGTCACGGGGGCGGGCGGCGACGTGCTGTTCGTCGAGGCGTCACTCGCCGATCCGGAGACCGGCGCCGCGGGGCTGACCCTGACCGGTCAGCTCGGCGACGTGATGAAGGAGTCCGCGCAGATCGCCCTGAGCTTCCTGCGCTCGCACGGCGCCGAGCTCGAACTGCCGGTCGCCGACCTCAAGGACCGGGGCGTGCACATCCACTTCCCGGCGGGCGCGGTGCCCAAGGACGGCCCGAGCGCGGGCATCACGATGACCACGGCGCTCGCGTCGCTGCTCTCCGGACGCCAGGTGCGCACGGACGTGGCGATGACCGGCGAGGTGTCGCTGACCGGGCGGGTGCTGCCCATCGGCGGCGTGAAGCAGAAGCTGCTGGCGGCGCACCGCGCGGGCATCACGACGGTCGTGATCCCCAAGCGGAACGAGGCGGATCTGGACGACGTGCCGGCCGAGATCCTCGACAAGCTGGAGGTCCACCCGGTCACGGACGTCCGGCAGGTGCTGGAGCTCGCGCTCTCCCCGGCCGAGGTGCCGGTGGCGGCCGCGGCCTGACAGCGTGGCGGCGCACGGGCCCGGACGGTGGTGACCACCGTCCGGGCCCGTCCCGCGCTCGCGACCGCTCCGCCGTGTCCGGCCCGACCCGTGATCGCTCCAACACCGTGGCCGGTCCGACCGGTGATCGCTCCAGCAGCGTGCCCGGTCCGACCGGTGATCGCTCCAGCACCGGGCCCGTCCCGCGCTCGCGACCGCTCCGGGCCCGTCCCGCGCTCGCGACCGCTCCGTGCCCGTCCCGCGCTCGCGACCGCTCCGTGCCCGTCCCGCGCTCGCGCCCGTGGCCGGCCCGGGCCGGTGATCGCTCCGGCACCGTGCCCGCCCCGGGCGTCGCGCTCCCGCACAATGGACGGATGACATCCCTGAAGGCCGACTGCGCGAACTGCTTCGGGCTGTGCTGTGTGGCACTGCCCTTCACGGCCTCCGCCGACTTCGCCGTGAACAAGGACGCCGGTACACCGTGCGCCAATCTCCGGGCGGACTTCGGCTGCGGCATCCACAGCCGGCTGCGCGCGAGCGGTTTCCAGGGGTGCACCGTCTACGACTGCTTCGGCGCCGGCCAGCAGGTCTCGCAGGTCGTCTTCGGCGGTACGGACTGGCGCCGGGCCCCGCAGAGCGCCCAGCGGATGTTCCGGGTCTTCCCCGTCGTCCGGCAGCTGCACGAACTGCTCTGGTACGTGAACGAGGCGCTGCGGCTCGACGCCGCCCGCGAGGTCCACGACGCACTGCGCCGGCAGCGGGAGACGATCGGGGAGCTGACCCGCCTCGACGCCGACGCGCTCCTGGAACTGGACGTCGCGGCCCATCGCCAGGAGGTGAACGTCCTGCTGCTGCGCGCCAGCGAACTGGTCCGAGCGGGGAGCGGGCGCAGGAAGAAGGACCGCAGGGGCGCGGACCTGATGGGCGCCCGGCTGCGCGGCGCGGATCTGCGCGGGGTGAGTCTGCGGGGCGCGTATCTCATCGCCGCCGACCTCGGCGGCGCCGATCTGCGTCAGGCCGACCTGATCGGGGCCGATCTCAGGGACGCCGACCTGTCGGGCGCCGACCTGACCGGGAGCATCTTCCTCACCCAGCCGCAGGTGAACGCGGCCCGGGGCGACGGTGCCACCCGCCTGCCGGAGGGGCTGACCCGCCCCGCGCACTGGTCGTGACGGCCGGCGGGACGGGACGGGGCAGCGGGGACGGGATCAGCGGAGGGGCCGGTGGGGCGCGACGCGGGGCTCAGCCGTTGGCGAGCGCCTGGAGGCGGTCGTACGCGCCGTTGAACTTGTTGTGGTCACCGACGATCGGCCCGGACGACGTGTACTGCCACATCGTGTAGTAGGCCCAGCCGGCCGGGAGTTCGCCGGGCGTCGTGTTGTAGCGGGCGATCCACAGCGGGTTGTACGCGGCGAAGCCGGAGTAGTTGCCGGTGCACTGCTTCCACCAGCTGGTCGCCGTGTAGATGACCGCGTCGCGGCCGGTGCGGTACTTGTACCGGTTCAGGAAGTCACGGATCCATGTGACCATCCCGGACTGCGACTTGCCGTAGCAGGCGGGGCCGTAGGGGTTCCACTCCATGTCGAGCGCGCCCGGCAGGGTCTTGCCGTCCCTGGACCAGCCGCCGCCGTTGTTGACGAAGTAGTCCGCCTGGGCGGCGCCGGAGGCCGTGTCCGGGGTCGCGAAGTGGTACGAGCCCCGGATCATGCCGATGTTGTACGAGCCGTTGTACTGCTGCGTGAAGTACGTGTTCTTGTAGTACGTGCCTTCGGTGGCCTTGACGTAGGCCCACTTGACGCCGCTGTTCCACAGCGCGGCCCAGTCGACGTTGCCCTGGTGGCTGGAGACGTCGACGCCTTCCGTCTGGACGGCGCGGGTGTCCGGGGGGAGGTCGCCCTGGCCGTCATGGGCGATGACGCCCATGCCCATGTGCGCCGAGCCGCGTTCGGGCCTGGGCTTGGGGTCCGCGGTGGCGGAGCCGGGGGCGAGAAGGAGGGAGACGACTGCGAGGAGAGTGCCGGCCGCGGCGAGTCGCGCGCGGCCGGTCGTTCCGGATCTGTGCACGGGCATGGCGTGCCTCCGAAGACCTCGGTGGGGGATCTGACGACGTGTCGACATGTCGTGGCGGAAACTGCATGGTGTGGACATGCCATGAGTGACGCTACGCACGTAGAACGCCCCGTGGAAGAGGGCTGTGCGGCCGCCGTTGGTCTACGCCTGCGAAATACTTGCCGAGCTGCGGCGACGTGAGCCGCCGGAAGAAACTTTCATCACCAGGAAAGCGTGCGAGGTGTGCTGACGTGCACGAAAGCGGTACGGCGAGTGAAGCCGGCCCCAATGACGGTAGTGGTGTGGACCGCGAGTTCCTCGCGCTGGAGCGGGAGTTGTCGGTCTTCCTGCGCCGCGCGAGGGCCTCGTCAGGAGAGATGGCGCGCGAGGTCCACCCCGACCTGGAACCCGCCGCCTACGGTCTGCTCGTACGCCTGGAGGAGGCCGGACAGCAGCGCGCCACCGAACTCGCCGCGTACTTCGGCGTCGGCAAGGCGACCATGAGCCGGCAGCTGCGGGCCCTGGAGGAACTCGGGCTGGTCACCCGTGAGCCCGACCCCGCCGACGGCCGCGCCTCCCTCGTACGGCTCACGCAGGAAGGGATGGCGCGATTCCGCCATGTGCGCGATGCCCGCCGTGACCGCTACCGGAGCAAGCTGGCCGACTGGGACCGGCGCGAGGTCGCGGAACTGGCCCGGCTCCTGCACCAGCTGAACGCGCGCGCGGAGGGCTGAGCGCGCGGGAGGCGACGAACACCCGGGCGCCTCACAGCTCGACGAGAGCCGCGGTGGCGTCGTCGTGGAGCTTCCAGCGGACCGCGCCCGTACGCCGCTCCGCCGCCGTCTCCAGGGCCCGCACCCGGTCGATCAGCGCCTGGGCGCCCTCCTTGCGCAGCACGCCCACGCACGCGGCCCAGTCGCCCTCCGCGAACATGTCCACCCAGCGCGACGCGCCGTCGGTCAGCGCCGCCACCGCCCGTACGTCCTCGCGCGCGACGCCGCCCGTCACGGCCCGTCCCGCGACCGCCGGGTCGGCCGCCGCCGTGAAGAACCCGCCCTCCGCGTTGCGCAGGGCGTCGGCCGACGCGTGCGTGCGCAACGCCTCGCGGGGCAGCCGGTCGAGCCGGTCGTCCAGCACCGCGCGGACCGAGCCGTCGGGTGACTCCAGCAGCAGCGTCGAGTCGGAGAGCACCAGGTACTCCAGCTCGTCGGCCGCTGCGCCCCACCGGGCGAGGACCACCGTCGCCTGGGGTGTGCGCACGTGAGAAAGGTCACAGGTGTCCCGGTGGGCGTCCGCGGTGCGCCGGATCGCCTCCGAGAGCACGCCGGTCAGGGGCAGATCACGCCGCGAACCGGACAGTTCGACCAGGGTGCCGCCCAGGCGGGCGGTGAACCAGGGAACCCCGTGCACGCATCCCGCGTCGCCCTCGGGCGGAGTCACTCCGTCCAGGACCACCAGCGATCCGCCCTGGCCCGATGCGGGCAGAGCCACCGAGGCCCAGTCCTCGTTGAGGCGTTCCGGGGCGCCCGGGGCGGTGGCGAGTTCGATGCGCATGTCCTTCAGTCTGCATGACTCCTCCGCATGGCCCCCACTTCGTGCGGATTGGCTCGTACCAGCAGGTCAGAGGGGTTGCTTCGACCCAAATGGACCGCTGTGCGAAGCTGCGGGCGCGCATCCTGCCAAAGGGCGGCCCCAAGGTCCAACCCACACGCCGGGAGCCGGGCGTGTCGGCGTTCGGGAAAGTTGTTCGCCAACTCCGGCATGTTGTTCACTCGTTCGGGTGGCGGAGCGGCCGATGCGCGCCTCCCTCCCAAAGGCACTGGAATGGTCGGAAGCCGTACCAGGGGTGGGGCTCTCGCGTGTGACCGGTCGTCATCTCTGCTTCATGGGTGGACGAGTCAAGCAAGATTGCGAGCACCGGTGCAGAAGAAGCGGCCTCGGGGCAAGGGCGACAGGCCCACTGGAACGGCAGGCGAGCTCCAGGTCCCGGCCCCTGCGGCCCCCCTGCCCCCGCAGGGACAGGGCGAAACCGTCCGGACCTCGGCCGGGAGCCCCGCGTTCCCGGCGCAGTCCCCGGGACCCGCCGCGCACGCCACGGGCCCCGTGCAGGGCACCGGACCCGCGCAGCCTGCCGGACCCGCGCCGAGCACTGGTCCCGCGCCGAGCACCGGTCCCGCGCCGAGCACCGGTCCCGTGCCGAGCACCGGTCTCGTGCCCGACGCCATGACCCCCTCGGGGCGCCGCGCGCGCGTGCGCAGCCGGCTCGTCGCCGGGGTGGCGGTCGTCGGTCTCGTCGTCGTCGGTGCCGGAGCCCCCGGCGTCCTCGCGACCTCCGCGGAACTGACCGAGGCCCAGCGCCTGGTGACCCTCGCCGAGCTCGACCGCCAGGCCGTGACCCTCGCGCACTCCCTCGCCGACGAACGCGACGAGGTCACCGCCTACGTCGCCGCCGGCCGTGATTCCGCGAAGGACGGCGAGGCCGGGAACGAGGACGGTGAGGCCGAGAACGGGAACGGGAGCGGGGAGGGCGAGGCCGCGGACGCGCCGAAGCTCTCCGCGACGCTCAGCGCCCGGGTCGACCGCCAGGTCCGCGAGATCCGCGCCGCCGTGCCGGACGACCACGCCGAGCTGCGTCGCGCACTCGCCTCCCTGCCCGGTGTACGCCGCACCGCCCTCACCGGCACGGGCACCCCGCTGGAGGTGCACCGCGCCTACACCGCGGTCATCAACCAGCTCCAGGCCCTCGCCGACGAGCTCGCCGAGAAGACCCCGCCGCGCGCCGCCGAGGCCACCCGCGCGCCCGCCGCGCTCGGCCTCGCCGTGGAGCAGGCGTCCGCCGCCCGCGGACTGCTGCTCGCCGCGCTGTCCGTGCCGCAGCCCGAGACCCGGCTGACGTACGACCCGGTCACCGGCCTGCCCCTGCAGACCCCGGCCGAGGACTCCGGCGCCGACGCCCGTACCCGCAACGAGCTCACCGCCGCGGCCCAGCAGGCCCGCGTCCGCGAACTCGCCGCCCTCGCCGACTTCGACCAGGCCGCAGGCAAGGACGCCCGCGACAACCTGGCCGCCACCGTCACCGGCCCCGAGGTCAAGACCGCCGAGAGCCTTCTCGCCCGCCTCACCGACCAGCCCCGCCTCTCTGCCTCCGAGCGCGGCACCGACCGGTCCGAGCTGGAGGCCGCGCTCACCGCCCGTATCGAGCAGATGCGCGGCGCCGAGACCGCGCTCGCCGCCGACCGGCTGGTGCGCATCGAGCAGCTGCGCGACGACGACGTCACCGCGCTCGAAGTTCGTGTCGCGCTCCTCGGCGGGCTGCTCGTCGTCACCATCGGCGTGCTGGCGGCCGTCTCGCGCACGCTCACCCGCCCGCTCGCCGTCCTGCGCATCGGCGCCGCCCGGCTCGCGGAGTCGCCCGAGACGGAGGAGCCGGTCCGCTTCACCGGCCGCAACGACGAGTTCGCCCAGGTCGTACGGTCCCTCAACAGCCTGCACGGCACGCTGCGGGACCTCGGCGCGCGGGTCCGGCACCTCGACGCCGAACGCGCCGGCCTCACCGGCTCGCGCGAGGCGCTCACCACCGAGTTGGCCGAGGTCCGCACCGAACTCGGCGAGCGCGCCGAGGAGCTCGCCACCGAGCTGCAGCGCCTGCGCCACACCGTCCACCACACGTTCGTCAACCTCTCGCTGCGCACGCTCGGCCTCGTCGAACGCCAGCTGGGCATCATCGAGAACCTGGAGGAGCGCGAGCAGGACCCCGAGCGGCTCGCCACCCTCTTCAAGCTCGACCACATGGCCACGGTCATGCGCCGGCACAGCGAGAACCTGCTGGTCCTCGCGGGCGCCGAGCACGGCCAGGGCCACGTCGGCCCCGTCCCGCTCGTCGACGTCCTGCGCGCAGCGGTCAGCGAGATCGAGCGCTACGACCGGGTCGTCATCCAGTCGCTGCCGCCGCACGCGCAGGTCGCGGGCTTCGCCGCCGACGACCTCAGCCACCTGGTCGCCGAACTGCTGGAGAACGCCACCTCGTTCTCGCCGCCGGACGCGCAGGTCGAGATGTCCGGCTGGCTGCTGGAGAGCGGCGAGGTGATGCTCTCCGTCCAGGACGCGGGCATCGGCATGACCGAGGCGCGCATCGAGGAGTTCAACGCCCGGCTGAAGGACCCGGAGACGTACGAGACCGACGCGGGCCGCGAGACCGAGGGTCTCGGCCTGCGGGTGGCCGCGCTGCTGGCGGCGCGTCACGGGGTGCGGATCCAGCTGCGCGAGCACAAGCAGGGCGGGATCACGGCGGTGGTGGTCGTCCCGGCGTCGCTGCTGCCGGACGGTCCGCCGGGGGCGGCGTCCCAGCGGACGCCGGTGCCGGGCGCGGGCCCGGCGCTGAACCTGCCGGGCTCGGCGGCGGAGGCCAACTCCAACACCCTGCCCCCGAGCGCCCGCCGCCCCGCCCAGCCGGAGGCTGCGTCCGCGTCGGACGCCGAGCGGCCGGCCGACGCCGGGAGCGTGTCCGGAGATGCCCCTGTCGCCACCGCCGGCTCCGCGTCGCTCGGTGCTGACGTCGACCACGCGCCTGACGCCGGCCCGGCTGCGCCCACGGCCGGGGGTGCGCCGCACGCGGACCAGGTCGCTGACACCGGCCACGTCGCGCCCTCGTCCGGTCTGCCGTCGCCCGCAGGTCCGTTCGCCGCCGCTGAGGCGGCCGCCGCCGAGCACGTGTCCGACGCGGCCGGGACTGCTGCCGCCGACTTCGGCGCTCATGCCGCCCCGGCGCCGCATGCGGATCACGCATCCTCGTCGGGTCTGCCGTCGCCCGCAGGTCCGTTCGCCGCCGCTGAGGCGGCCGCCGCCGAGCACGTATCCGACGTGGCCGGGACTGCTGCTGCCGACTTCGGCGCTCACGCGGCCCCGGCGCCGCATGCGGATCACGAACCCTCGTCAGGTCCGGCGTCCTTCGGCGTCGAGCCTGTGCCGCACGCGGACCAGGTCCCTGACACCGGCCACGTCGCGCCCTCGTCCGGCCTGCCGTCGCCCGCCGGTCCGTTCGCCGCTGAGCACGTGTCCGACGTGGCCGGGACTGCTGCTGCCGACTTCGGCGCTCACGCGGCCCCGGCGCCGCATGCGGATCACGCATCCTCGTCCGGTCCGGCGTCGTTCGGCGCCACCCCCGCGCCGCACGTGGACCAGGGCGCTGACGCCGACCACGCGTCCGCCCCGGCGCACGACGTCACCGCCCCCGGTGCCCACGTGGAGCCCGTGGCCGATGCCGGTCACGGCGTCCCCGTCGAGCCCCTCCTTCCGGCCGACCCGTTCGTCGAGGCCGCCGAGCGGGCCGTGCGGGCCGCCGAGGGGGAGCGGGACGCGCACGAGCGCATCGCCGAGGGGGAGCGCGACGCGCACGAGCGCATCGCCGACGGGGAGCCCGAGGGCATCGAGGAGGAGACGTTCGCCATGCGGCTGCCCGAGCAGCCCGCCGACGACGTCACCTGGGACCGGGTCACCGACAAGGGCCTGCCCAAGCGGACTCCGAAGATCGTCGCGCAGTCCACCGCGCCCGCCGGGCCCACCGCGAGCGTCGACGCCGAGGCGCTGCGGCGCCGGCTCGGCGGCTTCCACCGTGGCGCGCAGGAAGGCCGACGCGACGCCGAGGCCGAGATCGCGCAGAGCCGCACGCAGCAGACCACCCCGGCCACCGACCAGCAGAACACCGACACAGAGACGGGGGACACAGTCGAGGAGGCACGCAGTTGACTGCGACCGGCACATTCGGGCTGAGCAAGGAAGCCCGTAATCTGCAGTGGTTGTTGGGCAATCTCGTGGAGGAGGTGCCAGGGGTCCGCTCGGTCGCCGTCGTCTCGTCCGACGGCCTGCTCCTGCTCTCCTCCGACCCCGCGCAGAACACGGCCCCGGCGGACGAGCCGGCCCGCCGTGACGGCCCCCGCGGCTCCAGCGCCGACCTCGCCACCATCGTCTCCGGCATCGGCAGCCTCACCATCGGGGCCGCGGGGCTCATGGACGGCGGCAAGGTGAAGCAGACCATGGTCGCCATGGCCGAGGGCAGCGTCTTCGTGATGTCGATCAGCGACGGCTCCCTGCTCGGCGTGCACGCCGCCCCCGACTGCGACATGAGCATCGTCGCGTACCACATGGCCCTGTTCGTCGGCCGCGCCGGACACGTACTCACCCCCGAAGTCCGCAGCGAGCTGCGCAAGTCGATGGAGAGCGCCCGATGACAGCCGCCGCCTCGTCCTCCAAACTCCCCGTACGCGGCCAGGGACGCAGGCCCGCCCGCGTACGCCCGTACTCGCTCACCGGCGGCCGCACCCGCTTCGGCCACGTGCTCCTCGTCGAGACCTTCGTCGCCGCGCTCGAGGCCCCGCCCGAGCGCCGCGAGCTGCCCGGCGGCGACCTCTCGACGCGTGTCATGCCCGAGCTTCGGGCGATCGTCGAGCTGTGCCGCCGTATGCGTACCGTCGCCGAGATCTCGGCGCTGCTGAAGATGCCGCTGGGTGTCGTCCGGGTGCTCCTCAGCGACCTGGCCGACCAGGGAAAGATCCGTGTGTACGGGACCGGGCACGGCACCGGACAGCCCGACCGCGCGCTGCTCGAAAGGGTGCTGAGTGGACTCCGCCGCCTCTGACACGCTCCTCGCCCGACCGCACGTCCCGCAGGACCAGGACGCGTCGAGCGCCCCGGCCGCGGCGGACGCGCGCCCCGAGGACACCGTGCGGCCCGAAGAGAATCTGCAGGCGTGGGAGCTGGACACCACCCGCGCCCCCATCGCCACCAAGATCGTCGTGGCGGGCGGTTTCGGCGTGGGCAAGACGACCTTCGTCGGGTCGGTCTCGGAAATCACCCCGCTGCAGACCGAGGCACTGATGACCCGGGCCAGCGAGGACACCGACGACCTCACCGCCACGCCGGAGAAGACCACCACGACCGTGGCGATGGACTTCGGCCGCATCACGCTCGACGACGACCTGGTGCTCTACGTCTTCGGCACACCCGGCCAGCAGCGCTTCTGGTTCATGTGGGACGACCTGGTGCGCGGGGCGATCGGGGCCGTCGTGATGGCCGACACGCGGCGGCTCGCGGACTGCTTCCCGGCCCTCGACTACTTCGAGAGCTGCGGGCTGCCGTACGTCGTGGCCGTCAACCACTTCGAGGGAACGACCGCCTACGAGGCCGAGGACGTACGGGAGGCCCTCACCGTGCCGCCCCACGTGCCGGTGGTGATCATGGACGCCCGTCAGCGCGTCACGGTCATCGAGTCGCTGCTCGCGCTCGTCGCCCACGCCCTCGAAGCCACCCCCGAATAGCCTCCCGAACATCTACGGAGCACCCCTGTCATGCGGAAGATTCTCATAGTCGGCGCCGGCCAGTCCGGACTGCAGCTCGCACTCGGCCTCCAGTCCCAGGGCTACGAGGTCACCCTGATGTCCAACCGCACGGCGGACGAGATCCGGTCCGGCCGGGTCATGTCCACGCAGTGCATGTTCCACACCGCCCTCCAGCACGAGCGGGACCTGGGCATCAACTTCTGGGAGACGCAGGCCCCGAAGATCGAGGGCCTCGGCGTCTCGGTCGCCGCGCCCGACGCGAGCCGCGCCGTCGACTGGGTCGGCCGGCTCGACGGCTACGCCCAGTCCGTCGACCAGCGCGTCAAGATGGCGGGCTGGATGGAGACGTTCGCCCAGCGCGGCGGACAGTTGGTCATCCACGGCGCGGCCGTGTCCGACCTGGACTACTTCTCCCGCACCTACGACCTGGTGCTGGTCTCGGCCGGCAAGGGCGAGCTGGTCTCCATGTTCGGCCGGGACGCCTCCCGTTCCCCGTACGCCGAGCCGCAGCGCGCGCTCGCCGTCGCCTACGTCCACGGCCTCGGCCCGCGCCCCGAGCACCCGGACTACGACGCGGTGCGCTGCAACCTGGTGCCGGGCGTCGGCGAGCTGTTCGTGATGCCGACCCTCACCACCTCGGGCCGCGCCGACATCCTGTTCTGGGAGGGCATCCCCGGTGGACCGCTCGACGTCTTCCAGGGCGTCAAGGATCCCTCCGAGCACCTCTCCCTGACGCTGGAGCTGATGGAGAAGTACACGCCCTGGGAGTACGCGCGGGCCACGAAGGTCGAGCTGACCGACGCGGCCGGCACGCTGGCCGGCCGTTACGCGCCGACCGTGCGCAATCCCATCGGCCGTCTCCCGGGGGGCGGCCTGGTCCTCGGCGTCGCGGACGTGGTCGTGGCCAACGACCCGATCACCGGTCAGGGCTCCAACTCCGCGTCCAAGTGCGCGGCCTCGTACCTGGCGTCGATCACCGAGCACGGCGACAAGCCGTTCGACGAGGCGTGGATGCAGGCGACGTTCGACCGGTACTGGGAGACGGCGCAGCACGTGACCAAGTGGACGAACGCGATGCTGGGTGTCCCGCCGGAGCACGTGCTGAACCTGATCGGCGCGGCCGGCCAGCTCCAGCCGGTGGCGAACCGGTTCGCGAACGGCTTCGACAACCCCGCCGACTTCGAGAACTTCTTCTACGACCCCGAGAAGGCGGGCGCCTACCTGGCTGAGGTCGCCCAGGGCGCGCAGGGCGCCTGACGGCACCGGCCGGTTCAAGCGCCGGGGGCGCCTCCCCGGCCCGCAGGAGCTCGGTGCCTTCCTCGTTCCCGTCCGTTTCCTGCCGTCGCACCGCCGGGCAGGAGCGGTGGGGACTTCGGTACGGACCCGAGGGCGGCGACGTCCTCGGGGAACGCGTCGGGCGGAGCCGTGTGTCCGCCGGAGAGCCTGGTTCACGGACCCGGCCTGACAGGCCGTCATCTCCGGCTCTCGGGCGGCCGGCCCGCCCCACGGCACGAGCAGGTGGCACGGCGCCGCACGAGCCCGCCGAGCGGTCGGGCGCTGCGGCGCCCCGTCAGTCCACGGGCAGGGCGTAGAACACCGTCCCGCGGCGGACGAGTACCCCGCGGTTCCCGGCCGGCATCGCCGTGTAGCGCGGCGCGGCCTGTTCCTCGGCGTCGGTGGCCCCCGCCTCCTGGAACTTCCACAGCCGCCGGCCGTCGCGTGCGGAGAAGGCGGTGAGCTGCGCGGCGTCGCCCGCGAAGACGGTGCGGCCGCTCGTGCTCAGGGCGGTCGAAGGGGTTTCACGCCACACCGGTGCCTCGGTGGAGCGGCGCCACAACGGGCGACCCGTTGCCGTGTCGACGGCGCACACCTGCTGGTAGCGGTTGGCGACATACAGGGTGGGGCCGTGGAAGGCGGCGGTGCCGAAGGCGAACACGCCGCTCTCGCCGCGCGCGTGGGCCGCGGCGACCCGCCACTGCCGCTTGCCGTCCGGCCCGGAGTACGCGTGCAGCTCGCCGCCCGACGCGGCGTACAGCCTGCCCGTCGCGTCACCGCTGACGGCGGCGGTTGGCGCCACCGCGCTGAGCGGTACGGACGCGAGCGGCTTGCCCGTACGGCGGTCGAAGCCGAGGATCGCGGTGCCGTTCCTGGCGGCTCTGCGCTGGGCGGGGGTGAGGGTGTGGCCGTCCTGCCGTACGAGCACTTCCCCGGGGCGGGCCGCGACCAGCTGGTACCGCGGGGTGTAGGGAGCACGCCCCTCGGGAACGCGGGCCCGCCACAGCTGCTTGCGCCCGGCGAGGTCGTAGGCGATGACGTACGTCTCCCGTACCTGCGCCTTGCGCTTGCGCTTCTTGACGGTCCTCTCCACCGTCCTGCGCACATGGGCGGTGAACCAGACGGTGGGGCCGTCGGCCCCCATGACGTTCCCGATCGTGAGGCTCTCGCCGGGCTGCGCGAGCGTCTCCTTGGCCACGCGGTGGCCGGGCCGGCCGTCCTCGGCCGACACCCACAGCAGTGCGTCGGCGGTGTCGACCAGGCAGAACGTGGTGTCGACGGGCACGGCCGGGGAGGTGGACGCGGCCTGCGGGAGCTCCCACCGACGCCTGCCGGTACGCAGGTCGACGCCGGTCATCCGCTCCGCGTCCGTCACCAGCAGCAGCCGGTCGCGCCACACGGTCGCCCCGACCGGCTGGTCGCCGGTGGCCGGATGCGCGTACCGCCACGTCGGTTCGGGTGCGAGGCCGGACATGCGGCTCGGCCGCGGGGCGGGCGCCGGCCTGGCTGGCCCGGTCGTGTCCTCGCCGTCCCCGGCGAGGGCGTACACCGCCCCGCCGCCGACGACGAGCCCGGCGGCACCGGCGGCGGCCGCGACGAGCACCCCGCGGCGCGCGATGCCGGGCACCTGTGGGGGCGGGGCGGAGTGGACGGGCAAGGCAGGTGGGAGGACGGCGGGAAGGGCGGGCGGTGCGGTAAGGGGCGGTGCGGCCGGTGCCGGGACGGGAAGGGCGGCCGGTCCGGCGGGTCGACTCACCTGGAGGGGCGCGGTCTCCCGCCGCGCGACACCGGACCGCCGCACGAGCACGGTGCCCAGGTCCTCGACGTGTTCGCTCCCCGCGCTCGCCGGGGCGCCCGCGCCGGCGCTCGGCACCGGGCCGGTGGCAGCCGCCGCCGCTCCCGCGCGCAGCGCCCCGCCGCCCGACACCAGCGTCGCCGTCTGCGACTCCTGGGCCGCCAGGGCCGAGAGCAGCACGTCCGGGAGCCACCCCTCGCGGGCCAGGGCGGACGCGCCCTCCAGGGCCAGGTCCGCCGCCACCGTTCCGGCGAGCGGGCGTTCGCCGGGGGACTTCGCCAGGCAGGACGCCACGACGGGGCGCAACTCCTCGGGGACACCGCTCAGTTCCGGTTCGCCGTGGGCGATCCGGTCCGCGTCCGCGAGCGGGGTCGTTCCCGTCGACGCGTACGCGAGCAGTTGGCCGAGGACGAACATGTCCGAAGCGGGGCCCGGCCGCGCGCCCGTGGCCTGTTCCGGCGTCAGGTAGCCCAGTCTCACCGTCAGCTGACCGTCCGCGTCCGCCTCGGCGACGACCGCCGCGCCCAGCGCACCCAGCGCCGTCACCCGCGGGCCGTCCGCCGCCAGCAGCACGGTGTCGGGCGACAGGCCGTGCAGCACCGAGCCTGTGGCGTGCACACGGGAGAGGGTCTCGGCGAGCGCGGCGCCCAGGATCCGCACCGCGCGCCCCGGCAGCGGGCCGGCGAGCGCGATCGCCTCCCGCAGGGTCAGCGCGGGGACGTACGGGCTCGCCGTCCACAGCAGCGGACCGTCCACGTCCGCCACGACCGGCTGCACCCAGCCCCCGGCGAGCTGCTCCGTCCTGCGGGTCTCGTGCCGGAAGCGGCGCCGGAACACCCGCGAGGCGGCCAGCCGGGGCCGTACGAGCGCGACCACGAACGCCGTTCCGTCCGGACCGGCGGCCAGAAAACGGACCGAACTGGCCGACTCGCGCACGCGCCCCAGCGTGCGGTACGGGCCGATCAGGCCCGGATCGTCCGGCTGCAGCGGCTCCATCGCGACATCCCCCCTGGTGACACGGTCCCGCGATCCTATGGCGTGCCCTTCGGCTTCGACCAGGGCCACCGGATCTCACGCCGCTCCACGCCCTCGGGCGCGTACTCGTACTTCCAGCCGCGCTGCAGGCCCAGCCGTTTCGTGTACCCGGCCGGGACACGGCGGTAGGCGTGGACCGCGGGCGGGCGGCCGTCGTCCTGCGGGACGGGGATCCTGTACCACTTCGGGGGGTGGCCCGTGGGGCCCACCAGCACCGGCAGCACGCGTCCGTCCATCGGGCCGCCGACGAAGGGGGTGTTCTCGCTTCTCACGGCTCCAGTGTCACAGCAGATGCGACGCCCCGCCGACGACCGGCACCAGGCGGCGGGCCAGCGTGCCGACCGCTCCGGCCGACGTCTCCTGGGCCACCAGGTCCGCGACCGCTCCCGCCGTCTCCTCGTCGGTCGCTGCCGTCGCCACGAGCAGGGCGATCAGATGGTCGACCAGCCAGTCCCGCATGTCGTCGGCCGGCGGCTGCTTGCCCTCGTCGATCCAGATCAGCGAGGCCGCCTCGACGGCCGCGATCCAGGTGCGCACCAGCATCCGCAGCCGGGGCCCCGCGCCCTCGGCGCCGAGGTGCAGCAGGATCTGCTCCGCCGCGGACCGCCGCACCTCGTCGACGATCGACGTCGTACGAGAGGTCTCGACGACGCTCCCGCCGCGCAGCAGCGCGCTGAACCCGGTGTCGTGCTCGTCGACGAAGGCCAGGTAGCGGTCCAGGACCCGGCCCAGCCGGGCGGTCGGCGGCCCGGCGGCCGGCTCGGCGAAGCAGTCCTCCAGCCGGTCGGCGGCCGAGCGCAGCGCCGCCTCGTACAGCTGTTGCTTGCCGCCCGGGAAGTAGCGGTAGACGAGGGGCCGGGAGACACCCGCGGCCTCCGCCACGTCGTCGAGCGAGATCTCGTCCGGCGGCTGGTGCGCGAAGAGGGAGAGGGCCGCCGCGAGCAGCTGCGCGCGGCGCTCCTCGACGCTGAGCCGTCGGTATGCGCGGGCCGCGGGAGCAGGACTGGTCATGCTTCGCAGCGTAACCGCAGCCCCTGTCGCGTTACGCGAGAAGGCCGGAGCTCCTCCACAGCCTGCGGCCCGCTCCGCGCAGCACGCCGATGTCGTCCAGGAAGTCGGTGAGCCGCCGGGCCCCCGACTGCATCACCTCGCGCCGGTGACCGCTCGCCCGGACCTGGGCGACGGCCTCGCGCCGGTCGAGCCCCACGTTCTCGTACACCTTCGGGTTGATGAAGCAGACGCTGAAGACGCGGGCGGCCTCGCCGCAGCTGAGGCGTGTGAGCTCCTGCTCCCAGCGCGGCGCCGTCACCATCTGACGGCGCAACTCCTCGCGGGCGTAGCGGACATGGCGGGCCTCCTCCACCACGTGGATACGGGTCACTCCGCGCACGAGGGTCTGCACCCGCTCGTCGGGGAAGGTGAGGCGCTGCATCCAGTCGAGGATCTCCTCGCCGAGCAGCGTCGCCGCGAAGGACCCGGGCGTGGTCGAGACGGTCTTCAGCACGCGCGCCAGGTTGTGGTAGATCCGCGGCACCGGATAGGCGGGCGCCCCGCCCTTGTCGATCATCCTGGCGAACATCATCGAGTGCCGGCACTCGTCCGCGATCTCCGTGAGGGCGTAGCGGACGTGGTTGCTGGTCAGGGGCTTGTCGTAGATGTGGCGGACGAGCAGCTGCATCAGGATGATCTCGAACCAGATCCCGAGCGAGGCGAGCGACGCCGCCTCGTGCCGGGCCAGGTCCATCCGCTGCTCCTCGGACATCCGGCGCCACAGCGGGGTGTCGTAGAGCGACACCAGCTCGGGCGGCCAGAACCACTTGCCGTCCTCGATCGGCGCCTCCCAGTCGAGCTCCTTGTCGGGGTCGAAGGAGTGCTTGGCGGAGGACTCGAGCAGGCGGGCGGCGACCTGCTCCCGGTCCCGCAGGGGACCGAGGGCGTCGCGGAGCACCTGCACCTCGCGTTCGCTCACGGTTGTCATGGCTGAGGACACCTCGCGCGTGGGTTACCGGTCGTCACCCGCTATGAGACTGCCCGTCAGCAAGCTCGTCAATCCCTCGCGCACGACTTGTTGACTGTCCGTCTACCACCGTGTGAGCCTGCCAACTGCCCTTGCACATCGGTGAGTACGAAACGGGATACGAGGCGAAGGAGCCGCCAGTGTCGACGTACGAGCACTACACGCACGCCCCCGAGAACCCGCTCTGGCAGGTCCCCGCCTCCGGCTCGGCACGCTTCAGCTGGGAGTACGACCACGGCCGCGACCGGCTGCTGGCCCTGTACCAGAAGGGCAAGGACAAGCAGTGGGACGGCGCCAAGCGCATCGACTGGGACCTGGAGGTCGACCCGTACGACGCCCTCGGCACCCCCGACGAGGCGCTGACCCTGTACGGCACCCGGCACTGGACGAAGATGACCGACAAGGACAAGGGCGAGCTGCGCAGGCACTACACGGCCTGGCAGTTCAGCCAGTTCCTCCACGGCGAGCAGGGCGCCATGATCTGCGCCGCGCGGATCGTGGAGTCCGTTCCCGACCTCGACGCCAAGTTCTACTCGGCGACCCAGACCATGGACGAGGCCCGGCACGCCGAGATCTACGGGCGATTCCTGCACGAGAAGATCGGCATGCTCTACCCGATCAACGACAACCTGCAGGGCCTGCTCGGCGACACCCTGCGCGACTCCCGCTGGGACATGCCCTACCTCGGCATGCAGGTCCTCATCGAGGGCCTGGCGCTCGCCGCCTTCGGCCTGATCCGTGACACGACGACCAAGCCGCTGCCCAAGCAGATCCTCGCGTACGTGATGCAGGACGAGGCCCGCCACGTGGCCTTCGGGCGGATGGCCCTGCGCGACTACTACCGGCAGCTCACCGACGCCGAACTGCGCGAACGCGAGGAGTTCGTGATCGAGGGCTGCTACCTCATGCGCGACCGCCTGCGCGGTGTCGAGGTCCTGGAGAACCTCGGCATCTCGCGCAAGGAGGCGGAGGAGTACTCCGAGCAGTCCGAGTTCCTCCACCTGTTCCGCAAACTGCTGTTCAGCCGCATCGTGCCGTGCGTCAAAGACATCGGGCTGTGGGGCGAACGGCTCCAGAAGGCCTACTTGGACATGGGGGTCTTCGAGATGGGCGACGCCAGCCTCGACCTGCTGATGAGCCAGGACGAGGAACTGGCCGAACAGCTCGACCGGGAGCGGTTCGCCGCCGAGGAGCAGGAGCGTGTGTCCGAGGTGAGGGAGGCGATCGCGGAGGGCGCCGAGCTCTCGGGCAGCTGACGCTCCCCGGCGAAGCCGGCCGCCGCTGCGGGGGCACGTCGTCCCTGCCGTCGATGTCGTCTTCGCCGAGTGCGTCCGGCGTGACCGCCGTCAACCGGCGGCGGTGAGTCCCACCGGCGGCGGGAACGCCGTCCGCAGAGTGAACGCGTACTCCGTCGGCCCGTGCTCGCGCACATGGCGCAGGCGATCCTCCGCCTCCCGGACCGTCGGGCGGTGGCCCGCCGGGACCCACCACATCGTGGTCATGACCTCCTTGACGCGCTCGAAGAACTCGTAGCGGCGCGCCAGCAGTTCGCGGTGCATCCCCTGGTACATGAACGCCGTCAGCGCGTTCGTGTCCCGCCACACCGACATGTTCACCATCAACGCGTCGTCGCCGAACACCCGCATGTCCGTCGCGTTGCCCGACTCGTTCTGCAGGCGCCACACGAACCCGTCGGCCGCGTCGGCGACCGCGTTCACGGGGTCCAGGTTGTCGACGAAGTCCTTCAACTCCGCGGAGTCCAGCGGGTGTTTGAGCCGGGCGATGTTCACCTGCGCGAGTTCGTATGCGGTCATGGCCGCACAGTAATCAGATGCCTTTGCGCCGCAACCGAAATTTCGAGCAGTGAGACGTCCGCCCCGCGCGGCGCCACCAGTTGGAGTCCGACCGGGCAGCCGTCGCTCGTGAAGCCCGCCGGAAGGCTGGCCGCCGGATGGCCGCTCAGATTGAACACCCACGTCAGCGCGGTGGAGTAGACGTCCGGGCCGGGGCCGTCGTGGCCGTGCGGGCGGTTGGGCGTGGTCGGGGTGATCAGGAGGTCCGCCCCGGCGAACAGCGCGTCGAGCCGCCGGTCGTTCTCCTCCCGCACCGCCGCGCCCTCCGCGGCCCGCCCGGCCCGCACCGCCGTCCACGCCTCCGCCGGGTCCAGCAAGGACGCGCCCCGGGCGCTCGGGCGTACGACGCCCGCCGACACGAGCCGCTCCACAGCCGCCCGCGCGACGGCCAGCACCTCCTGGTCCACGTCCGCGAACCCGAGGTCCGGCGACCACACCGCCCGCAACGGCAGATCCGGGGCGGACTCCGCCTCCCCGGCCCCCACACAGCGCAGGTACGCCCGCGCGTCCGCCGCCGTCCGCGTCAGCACACCGGCCGACGCGAGCCCGGTGCGGTCCGGCGACGGCAGCAGCCCGTTCGTCGTCTTCAGGCCGAACACCCCGCACCACGCCGCCGGGATGCGCAGCGAGCCCGCTCCGTCGCTGCCGGTCGCCAGCGCCGCCATCCCCGCCGCCACCGCCACCGCCGAACCGGCCGACGAGCCGCCCGGCGTGCGGTCCGCGCGCCAGGGATTGCGGGTGGGGCCGTGCGCGCCGAGGCCCCAGGTCTGCCAGTACGTGCCGGGGCCGGGCACCGAGGTCGACCCGACCGGGACCGCGCCCGCCGCTACCAGCCGGCGGGCCGCGTGGGACCGCAGGCCCGCCCGCCCCTTCACCGCGAACGGCATGCCCGCGAGCGGCAGTCCGCGATCCACCGCGCGCCCCTGCTCCAGCGCCCGCTCGCCCCACACCTCGACGAAGGCGCTCAGCCCGGGATCGAGTCGTCCGATGGTCTCCAGTGCGCGCGCCACGTCCATGCCGTCAGTCTCGCAGTGCCGCCTTCATGACCGCGCGGGCGATCGGTGCCGCGCTGCCCCCGCCGCTGATCTCCTCCCGGTCCGCGGCCGCGTCCTCCACGACCACCGCCACCGCCACCCCGGGCTGCGCCGCGTCCGCTGCCTGCGCCCAGGAGATGAACCAGGCGTACGGGACACCGGCGTTGCCGACGCCGTGCTGGGCCGTGCCGGTCTTGCCGCCCACGACCGCACCCTTGATCGCCGCGTTGCTCCCGGTGCCCTCCTCGACGGCCCGCACCATCAGCCGGCGCAGCCGCAGCGCCGTCGCCGGGCTCATCGCCTGCCGGTAGGAGCGGGGGCCGTACTGCGCCACCGGGTCGCCGTCCGCCCGGGTCACCCTCTCCACGAGGTACGGGTACCGGACCGGGCCGCCGCCGGCGACGGCCGCCGAGACCATCGCCATCTGCAGGGGTGTGGCGGTCGTGTTGAACTGCCCGATGGAGGAGAGCGCGAGCTGGTCGGCGGACATGTCGGTGTCGAAGTTCGACCGCGAGACCGCCGCCGGGATGCGCAGCCCCTCGTCGTTGAAGCCGAATCCGACTGCGGCCTCCACCATCCCGGAGAGTCCGACCCGCGCGCCGAGTCCTGCCATCACGGAGTTGCACGACCACTGGATCGCGTACGCGAGCGAGGCGTTCTCACAGCCCTCGGTGGCGTTGGGCAGCCTGGTGCCGGTACCGGGCAGGACGTACGGGTCCGGTGTGCGGGTCGGCGCGTCCACGTCGTCGACGACACCCGAGTCCAGCGCCGCCGCAGCCGTCACGATCTTGAAAGCGGACCCGGGCGGATACGTCTGCCGGATCGCCCGGTTGAGCATCGGCCGGGCGTGCGCGCCGTTCAGCCGCGTCCACGCGTCCGCCGTGTCCTGGCCCGAGCCGGCCAGCTCGCCCGGGTCGTAGGAGGGGCTGCTGACCAGGGCCAGGATGCGGCCCGTCGCGGGCTCGACCGCGGCGACGGCGCCGCGCCGCCCGTTCAGCCCCTCGTACGCGGCGCGCTGCACCGCCTCCCGGATGGTGGTGAGGATCCTGCCACCGGGCGGGCGGCCGCGGCTGAGGTCGTTCCAGAACGGCAGCGGGGACAGCAGCGGGTCGGTGCCCGAGAGGATGCCGTCCTCGATGTTCTCCAGCAGGGAGGTGCCGTACGTCTGCGAGGCGTAGCCCGTGACCGGAGCGAACAGCGGTCCATGGCGGTAGGTCCGTTCGTACCGCAGCCGTCTCCCTGTGTCCCGGGAGCCGGTGACCGGCCTGCCGTCGACGAGGATGTCGCCGCGCGGCTGGGCGTAACGGGCGATGGCGGTGCGGTGGTTGGCCGGGTTGTCGACCAGGGAGGGCGCCTCGACGACGTGCACCCGTGCGGCGTTGACGAGCAGCGCGGCCAGCAGGAGCACGCAGAAGGCGGCCGCGTGCCGCATGCAGCGGGTCACCGGCCGGCCGCCGGCAGCGGGGCGAGCGCCTCGGGCGCGGCCGCCTCGGGCCGCGGCGCCCTGGCAGAGTCGCTCAGGCGGACGAGCAGGGCGACGATCACCCAGTTGGTGACGACGGAGGAGCCGCCCTGGGCCAGGAAGGGCATCGCCATGCCGGTGAGCGGGATCAGCCCCGTCACGCCGCCCGCGATGACGAACGCCTGGAGCGCGATGATCGACGACAGGCCGACGGCGAGCAGCCCGCCGAAGGCGTCGGGCAGCGCGAGCGCGGCGCCGTAACCCCGGGCGACGAGCAGCGCGTACAGCAGGAAGAGCGCGGTCAGACCGACGAGGCCGAGCTCCTCGCCCGCGGTGGCGAGGATGAAGTCGGACTTGGCGGCGAAGCCGATGAGCACGGAGTGGCCGAGCCCGAGGCCGGTGCCGAGCATCCCGCCGGTGGCGAAGGCGAACAGCGACTGGGCGAGCTGGTCGGGGCCCTGCCCGGCCTCGATGCTCGCGAACGGGTCGAGCCAGTCCTGGACGCGGCCGTGTACGTGCGGTTCCAGCGAGCCGACCGCGTACGCGCCGGCCGCGGCGAGCAGCAGGCCGACGGCGATCCAGCCGGTCCGTCCGGTCGCCACGTAGAGCATCACCACGAACAGCCCGAAGAACAGCAGCGAGGTGCCGAGGTCCCGTTCGAGGACGAGCACGCCCACGCTCGCGAGCCAGATCGCGAGCACCGGGCCGAGAACGCGCCCCGCGGGCAGCTGGAGTCCGGAGAACCACCGCCCCGAGCGGGCGAGGGCACCGCGGTTGGCCGCGAGATACGCGGCGAAGAACACGGCGAGCAGCACCTTGGCGAACTCGCCCGGCTGGATGGACAGTCCGCCGACGCGGATCCAGATGCGGGCGCCGTTGACGGCGGGGAAGAGGATCGGCGCGCAGAGCAGGGCGAGGGCGGCGACGACGCTGACGTACGCGTAGCGCTGCAGCACCCGGTGGTCGTGCAGGGCGATGACGGAGGCGATGAACAGGGCGACGCCAAGGGCGGACCACACGAGCTGGGCGGGCGCGGCGACGTCGCCGGGGGTCTCCAGGTCGAGCCGGTAGATCAGCACGAGCCCGATGCCGTTGAGCAGGACGGCGATGGGCAGCAGCAGCGGGTCGGCGTAGGGGGCCCGCAGGCGGACGGCGAGATGGGCGACGAGGGAGAGGAGCCCCAGTCCGGCGCCGTAGCGCATGGTGTCGGGGGGCACGGCACCCTGCCGGGCGAGGCCGACGGCGACGTAGCCGTAGACGGAGACGAGGACGGCGCAGACGAGGAGCGACAGTTCCACGCCCCGCCGCTTGGCGGGGCGCGGCGCGGGCGGGGGCGACACCGCCGTCGTTGCGGTCATGCCACGCAACGTAGCAAGCCACAAGAGCATTTACCCCTTTATGTCAGGGAGCGTCTTGGGCGGGGACGTCCGGCGGACCGTCGTCCGTGAACCGTACGCAAGCGGCGGGGGCAGCCGCGCGACGGCGCACCCGGTCCACGCGGCTCGCCCTCGGGGCCGGCCGCGCTCATATCGGGGGTACGGGGCCGGGCTCGCACGTCTCCCGCCGGCCCGGCCCGAAGGCCGGCCGGGAGGCTGCGCCGGGGCGGTCACCGGCCCGTCGGCCTCATTCGCCCGGGCGCACCGTCTGTCCACCGGACGGGGCGGCGGCCTGGACCTGCAGCTGCTCGGCCTGCGGGGCCGTCAGCCGCTGCTCCGCGCCGCAGAACGTGCACTGCGTCGCGTACTTCGTCGAGATGGGGAACAGCGGCACGAAGAACAGCGTGAACTTCGTGACCCGCTTGCGGAGCGTGTGCGCCGACGGGTTGCCGCAGTGGCCGCAGACCAGCGTCAGTACGGCCAGCTGGTACAGGTAGCCCTTGGTGCCAAAAATGATCATGTTCTGTTTCCCTCCGTCATGGCCCAGGATCGCGCATGCGCCGCGACGGGCGCGGCCCGGGCCCGTGACGCGGGCGGGCGGCCGGGGGCCGGACGGTCACGGCCCGCCCGTGACCGCCTGCCGGCACAGGCTCAGCAGCCTCTCGTCCCGGAAGATGTCATGGCCGCCGCCCGCGTCGATCGCGTTGTGCCGCCGTACGGACAGCAGTTCGCGGTCGACCAGCCGGTCCGCGCCCTCGGCGCCCTGCGTCGTCATCTCCGCGAGAGCCGCCGCGACCGGCACCCGGGCCTGCGGCATCTCCCCCCAGGCCCGGCGCAGCACCGGCCATGCCCGGCCCGGGTCCCCGGTCACCCGCCACAGCGCCGCGGCCGACTCGACCCGCGTCCACGGCTCCGCCGACCACAGCAGCGCGCCGAGCAGATGGGCGGCCGGCGCCCCGGCCGGGCCCAGCCTGCCGAGCACGGCCGCGGCCGTACGCCGGGCCCTCAGGTCGGGCCCGTTCAGCACCGCGCACAGCACCGGCAGCACCGCGTCCGCGTCGCCCTCGACCGCCCACAGCGCACCGGCGGCCCTCGCGGTCAGCGCCGCGGGCAGTCCCGCGTCACCGGACCGTCCCCGGTGCGGTCCGGCCACCAGCCGGCGCAGCTCCGGCACGGCCTCGCGCGCGGCGGGTCCGAAGGCGGTCAGCGCCCGCAGCGCCGACTCGGCCACCCCCTCCCGCCGGTGCGCGGGAGCCTCCCGCAGCACCCGCAGCACGGCGGGGACCGCCTCGGGCAGCGTGTCCGCCGCCCGCAGGACGGACAGCCCGTGCAGCAGCGGCCCGGCGTGTTCGTGGAGCGTGTCGTCGAGCGCCAGGCGCGCGAGGCGGTCGCACAGCGCCGGTCCGAGCGGCGCCGCCGCCGTCCCGAGCCGGTCCAGCGACTGCCCGAGGTCTCCCGGCGCCTCCCCCCGCTCCAGGATCCGTGCCAGGACGGGCACGATGCGCGCGTCGCCCGCCCGCACCAGCGCCATGACCGCCGAGCCGAGCGTCGGCGGCCCGGCGTCCCACGCGCGCACCCAGCCGTGCGGCTCGGCCGCGACCCGCTCCAGCAGCGCGTCCGCCGCGGGCTCCGCCAGCTGGAACAGGTCCTTGAGCACGCAGGCCGCCGCGTCCCCGAGCCGGGGCTCGGGGTCGGCGAGCTGCTCGCCGATCAGGCCCACCAGCTCGCCGTAGGCGCCGCGCAGGGTCCGCAGCAGCGCCTCGCTCATCCGTACGGCGTCGATGCGCTGGCCGCGGTCGGGGCTGCACAACTGGTCCGCCAGCAGCGCGATCCGGTCGTCCACACGGTCGCCCAGACCGGCGTGGAGCGTCCGCAGCAGGTCCGCGGTCCACGGCGCCACCCGTCCCGCCGCGGCCGCGGCCCGTATCTCGCGCGGCTGCTCCAGCACCGAAGGCGCCGTCGTGTCGGCCGCCGCGCCCACCACGACGGGCTCCGCCCGCAGTTCGCGCAGCAGGCCGGTCACCCACGGCACCACGTCGGCCGGCAGCGCCGCCGGGGCGCAGCGGGCGAGCTGCGCGATCGCGCCCAGCCGCAGGCCCGCGCAGTAGGCCGGGCCGCCGATCGTCATCAACCAGGCGACGACGTCGGGCCTCAGGCACTGGTGCCGCATCGCTATCCGGCCCGCCGCGTCGATGCAGGCCAGCCGTACCTCGTTGTCCGTCTCCCGGTCGAACCTCTCGCGCAGCAGGTCCAGCACCCGTACCGGATCGCTGTGCAGCGTCGCCAGCGCGAGCGGCGCCGCGAGCCGCACACCGCGGTCGTGGTCCCCGGCCAGGGCGAGGAACACGTCGGCGCCCGCCGTCACGGCCGACGCCGCCATGGCGTAGTTCGCCGCGCCCTCGAAGTACTCGTCGTCGGGGTCGAGTTCGTCGTCGCCGTCGAGGTCGATGCCGCCGATGCTGGTCAGCAGCTCCAGGATGCCGCCCCGGTCCTCGACCGCGGGGTCGGCCACCAGCTCCATCAGGAACGGGATGCAGGCGAGCGTCGAGTCGTAGACGTCCCCCTGGTGGTGCACGGACCCGTACATCGCGTCGAGCGCGTGCTCACGCTCCTCGGGATCCGCTGAGGCCAGTCCGCGCAGTAACTCCGGCACATCGTCTGCCGGGCCGTAGGCGTGCTCCAGAGAGGCCCAGTCGACCTCCTCGATCCCCGCGAACACCGTTGCCCCCTCCCCCGGAACCCTGCGTCCGTCCTTGTGTCTGGTGGAGAGTGTGCCCCACGACCCCGACCGGGCGACCGGTATCACGCCGCTCGCCGGACGCCGGGATGTTGCCCCCGGCCGCCATGGCTGCTCCCATGGTCAGGGGTGGTGGTGTCATGCGGGGACTGCGGGTGACGCCCGCGCGGGCAGGGGGCCGTAACAGGCTGTACGTGAATCTTCCGGGCGGCCCTGTGGTCGCCTGGTACGACCCCGACAACGGCCGGATCAGTGTGGTTGCCGAGCAGTACAGGGACGCCGCGCTCACGGCCCTCGCCCCTCATGTCACCGGAGACGTCACCGTCGGACCGCCGCCCGTCCCCTCCGCGGCGGACCTCGCCCGGCTCACCCTGCACCCCGACGACGACCTGGCGCCCAACCGCCCCGGAGAGGCCCTGCACGCGGAGCTGGACATGCGGCCCGCGCCGGCCCTGTCCCGGCTGCGCGGGGACCCGCGCCGGGCCGACCTCGCCGCACAGCAACTGCTCGGTGAGGCGCTGGAGCGGCTGGAGCCCGCCGGCTGGCGGACCGTGCACTGCGTACCGCTGCCGGGCGCCGACCGCATCGACCACCTCGCCGTCGGCCCCGGCGGGGTGCTCGCCGTACAGGTCCTCGCCGCGCAGCGCGCACGGGTCCGTGTCCTCGGTCCCGTGGTGCGGGTCGGCCGCCGACCGGGGGACGGGTACGCGGGCGCGGTGCGCCGCCGGGCCGAGCGCGCCGCCCACGCGCTGGCCACGACGGTGCGGCCGGTGCTGGCCGTGGTGGGCGCCGCGCGGCTGGAGACGCGGTCCGTCCCGCAGGACGTCCGTGTCCTCGGGGACGACGAGGTGCCCGCGCTGGCCCGGCTCGGCGGCGTCCTGAAACCGGCCGACATCGAGGCGCTCTACGCGGCGGCACGGGACCGTCGCACCTGGCTGGCCGTGTGACCCGCGCGCCGGGCCACACGGCCCGGTGTCAGGGCAGGTTGCCGTCCCGGTCGACGCGGCACGGCGTCAGCGCAGGTTGTTCAGCGCAGGTTGTCGCCCCAGCCGCCCTGCATCATCGTCTGGAACGCCCACCGGCCCTCCCGCCGGATCAGGACGTCCGCGTATCGCAGCCGCTGCGTGTGACCGTCCATGGTCATGGTCGAGTCCGTGAAGACCACGGCCATGGCGGGGGAGAGGAAGACCGGCGTCCGTACCGACTCGAAGGTGATGTCGTCGCCGCCGTCACCCATCACGTGCGTCATCGTCCGTACGAACTGCTGCCGGTCCCACTGTGCCGAGGCGCCGTTGCCCGCGGAGTCGTCGCTGACCAGGTTGAGCGGGAAGACGGCCATGTCCGCCATCCGTTCGACGTCCCGCTTGGCGCTCGCCTCGTCGTAGGCGGCGAACCACTCCTGGATGCTCGCCAGCTCCTCGGCGGTCGGGGTGTAACCGGTGTCGGGCAGTCGCGTCACTCTGTCTCCTCAACTGTTCAAAGTTGACTACATGATCCGTCCCGAAGGTACTGCCCTTCTCGGTATCTAGTCAAACTTGATTAATCGAGTTCCTCGGGCAGCCGCAGCCGCACCACCGTCGTGACCGTGTGCCGCGTCGTGCGCTGCTCCACCTCCGCGGTCAGCCCCGGCTCCACCGCCCGGTAGCCGACCTCGCCCACCCCCACCCCGACGGCCGTGCCCGTACCGGCGCCCACCCGCCCGGTCAGCGCCACCGCCGCCTGGGACCGCACCGCCGGGGACAGCGGGCTCGACACCACCGGCGTGTCGTCGTCCGGCAGCACCAGCACCAGCGACCCCGGACGCGACGCCCCGCCTGTGAAGCCCACCACGGCCGCGTCCCGGCTGCTCGTGTGCCGCAGCTTCCGCCAGGCACGCGCACCGCTGCGGTACGTCTGGTCGAGCCGTTTGACCACCAGCCCCTCGACGCCGATCGAGGGCAGCGTCCGGAACCAGGTCTCCGCCTCCGTCACGTCCAGCGTCATCGGCACCGGCTGGAGCGGCGGCCCCAGCGGGCCCACCAGCGCGACCAGCCGCTCCCGCCGCTTCGCGTACGAGAGCCGCCGCAGATCCTCGCCGCCCTCGGCCAGCAGGTCGAAGGCGGCGTACGAGGCGGGCAGGCTGCGCGCGAGCCCAGGCGCCCGCCCGGCGGTGGCCGCGGCCCGCTTCTGCACGGCGGCGAAGTCCGTGCGCCCGTCCCGCCACACGACCACCTCGCCGTCGAGCACCGTGCCGTCCGGCAGCCGCGCGGCCGCCTCGGCGAGGTCGGGGAAGGCGGCCGTGACGATCCGTCCCGAACGGGCCTGCAGCAACACCTCCCCGCTCACCCGGAAGACCACCATCCGGTGGCCGTCGAACTTCGGCTCGTACGCCAGGCCCGCCCCGCGCGGCAGAACGGTCACGGACTCCGCCGCCGCGACCTTCAGGGGCGGCCTCGGCACGCTCACGGCAGCTGCCCGGCGCTGTCCGGGTCGGTGAGCGGGCCGAGCAGCTCCCCGTACCGGTCGAGCCGCGCCGCGATGTCCCCGAGCCGGAAGACGAGCCCCTGCCGCGCCTCCACCTCCTCCCACGTCACCGGCGCCGACACCGTCGGCTCGGCGCGGGCGCGCAGCGTGTAGGGGGTGGCGGTCGTCTTGGCGGCGGCGTTCTGGCTGTGGTCGACGAACACCTTCCCGGGCCGCAGCGAGCGGGTCATCCGGTGCAGCACCAGCTTCGGCATCGCCGCCTCGCCCTCCTTCGCCAGGGCCTTGGCGTAGGCGGACACCTTCTCGGACGGCGCCGGCACGAGCGGCACCAGCAGGTGCAGGCCCTTGGAGCCCGAGGTCTTGGCGTACGCGTCGAGTCCGTCCGCCGCCAGCCGCTCGCGCAGCCACAGCGCCACCTCGCAGCACTCGGCGACACCGGCGGGGGCGCCGGGGTCGAGGTCGAACACCATGCGGTCGGCGACGGCCGGCCGCTTCGCCCGCCACTGCGGCGTGTGGAACTCCACGACGAGATTGCCCGCCCACACCAGCGACGCCAGATCGTCCACGACCACCTGCCGGGCGCCGGGGTCGTCCGAGCGGGGGACGGGGGCCGTACGCACCCAGTCGGGCATGCCGGGCGGCGGGTTCTTGGTGAAGAACACCTGGCCGTCGGGGCCGTCCGGATACCGCAGGAAGGAGACGGGACGGTCCTGGAGGTGGGGGAGTATCGCCTCGGCCGTGACGGCGTAGTAGTGCAGGATCTCGCCCTTGGTCGTCCCGGTGGCGGGGTGGATGACCTTCTCCAGATTGGTGAGCGCCAGCCGCCGCCCATCCACCTCCGTGATCGGCGTCATACGATGAGAATCCCATGAATCCCGGATGGAAGGGACAAAACGTGCGATCCATCTGGAACGGCGCGATCTCCTTCGGGTTGGTCAGCATCCCGATCAAGCTCGTCAACGCGACCGAGAACCACTCGGTGTCCTTCCGGCAGATCCACGAGGCCGACGGCGGCCGGATCCGTTACCGCAAGGTGTGCGAGCTGGAGGAGAAGGAGGTGGCGAACGCCGAGATCGGCAAGGCGTACGAGGACGCGGACGGCGCCATGATCCCGATCACGGACGAGGACCTCGCCTCCCTGCCGCTGCCCACGGCGAAGACGATCGAGATCGTCGCCTTCGTGCCGTCCTCCGAGATCGATCCGCTCCAGATGGACGCCGCCTACTACCTCTCGGCCAACGGCGTGCCGGCCGCCAAGCCGTACACGCTGCTGCGTGAGGCGCTCAAGCGCAGCGACAAGGTCGCCATCGCCAAGTTCGCGCTGCGCGGCCGGGAACGGCTCGGCATGCTGCGTGTCGTCGACGACGTCATCACCATGCACGGTCTGCTGTGGCCCGACGAGATCCGCGCCCCCGAGAGCGTGGCGCCGCAGGCGGAGGTGACCGTACGGGAAGCCGAACTCGACCTGGCCGACGCCCTGATGGACACCCTCGGCGAGGTCGACATCGAGTCCCTGCACGACGACTACCGCGAGGCGGTCGAGGCCATGATCGCGGCGAAGGTGGAGGGCGGGGTCACGGCGCCGGAGGCGGAGCCGTCCGCCGAGCGCGCCGGCGGAAAGGTCATCGACCTGATGGCGGCCCTGGAGAGCAGCGTGCGCGCGGCGCAGGAGGCGCGGGGCGGGAAGGGCGAGGTCGCCGAGGTCACGCCGATCAAGGGCAGGCGGGAGCCCAAGCCGTCCGGGACGAGGAAGTCGACGTCGCAGGCCGCGAAGAAGACGGCGGCCAAGAAGACGGCGGCCACGTCGACGGCGAAGACCGCCAGGAAGACGGCGACGGCCGAGTCCACGGCGAAGACCGCCAAGAAGACGGCGTCCAAGAAGACGGCGTCCAAGAAGGAGTCAGAGCCCGCGGCGAAGAAGACGGCGTCCCGCAGGCGCAGTTCGGCCTGAGGGCTCCTGTCAGCGCCTCAGCAGGGTGTCCAGGGCGGACTCCAGGTACGCGTCTTTGTCCGCGTCCCGCGGCAGGGCCTGGGGCACCGCGTGGGCCAGCTGAGTGTGCCCGAGGTAGCTGCTGTACGCCAGCAGGCCGCGCGTGCGTGCCTCCGGGGCGGGGAAGCCGAGCTCCTCGAAGAGCCGCGCCACGTATCCGATGCGGCGCTCCGTCACCCGGCCGAGGACGGCGGCCACTTGGGGGTGGGCGGCGGTGGCGAGCAGCGACACCTCCAGAGGGTCGTCGGCGGCCGATGTCGTCGCCTGGCGGAGCAGGGTGCGCAGCCGCCGCTCCGGGTCGGGCTCGTTCTCGACGGCGGTGATGATCTCCTCGGTGCAGATCTCCTCCCAGCGCTCCAGAGCCGCCTCGATCAGCGCTTCTCGATGGGTGAAGTGCCAGTAGAAGCTGCCCTTGGTGGTGCCGAGCCGCGCGGCGAGGGGCTCGACGGCGACGGCGGCGAGCCCGCGCTCGGCCATCGCGGCGAGCGCCGCGTCGGCCCAGTCCTGTGCGCTGAGCCGTCGGCGTCCCTGCTCCCGCTTGCCCTTCTTCTCTGCTTGCACCATGTCCATACGCTACCGTACGGTTGAACATACGCCACCGTATGGAGGTGCGCCGTGCGCGCGGAACGCAATGTCCACGAGCGTGTCGTCGAAGCCCCCGCCGACGTGGTCGGCGCCCTGCTCGACCGCTTGTCGTCGCCGGACGACCCGATCAGCCCGAGCCCCGTCTGGCCGCCCATCCGCTTCGACCGTCCGCTCGGCGTCGGCGCCGACGGCGGTCACGGCTTCGTGAGGTACCGGGTCACCGCGTACGAACCGGGCCGCGTCATCCGCTTCGACTTCCCGCCGCCGCACAGCGGCCACCACACCCTCACCGTGGAGCCCCTGGACGCCGACCGCTGCCGCGTGACCCATGTCCTCGAAGAGAGGCAGGGCCTCCGTGAGGCACTGATCTGGTCGCTCGCCATCCGCCCGATGCACGACGTGATGATCGAGGAACTCCTCGACAACGTCGTCCGCGCCGCCACCCCTGAGGCGCCCCTGCGGCCCGCGCACTGGAGCCGCTGGACCCGCCTGATGCGGCGGGCCGTCTGGTACCGGCCGAAGGCGGTGGCGTTCCCGGCGGCGGCCGCCCTCGCCCGACGGGCCTTCGACGAGCCGGACTTCACCGATTCCTGGCAGCTCCCGCTCGACCCCGGCATGCCCAAGGCCCCCGCCGCCTGGCGCGACGTCCTCCCGTTCGAGGTCAGGGCGAGCGCCCCAGACGAACTGCTGCTCGGCGAGGACGCGAGCCATCTCGACTTCCGCGCCTCGGTGCTGATCGCGGACGACACGGTCACGCTGACCACCGTCGTACGGATCCACAACCTGCGCGGCAGGCTCTACTGGGCCGTCGTGCGCCGCTTCCACCCCTTCGTGACCCGCCTGGCGCTCCGCCGCACCCACCGCCGCCTGGCCTACGCGGCGCCGCCGGCGCCGGTGCGCCTGACGCGGGACGCGCGGGCCGGGGCCGCGGGTGACGCTGATGCGGCAGCCACGGCCCGAACCTAGACTGGCGAGCGCCCGATACATCCCGAAAGAGGGAGATGCGCACCATGTCCAAGCGAGGCAACAAGCGACGTGCCCGCAAGAAGAAGGGCGCGAACCACGGCAAGCGCCCCAACGCCTGACGGCGAGCGTCTCAACGCCCAACGCCCAACGCCTGACCGCGAGCGGCCCAACGCCTGACGACAAGCACCCCAACGCCTGACGCCTGAGCCGTTCGACGTCCTGCCATACTCCTCCGCCATGGGGGAGACCATGGCGGACCCGGCAGTCCGGCGCCGCCGAACGACCGTCCGGGCCCTGGTGGGAGCCGCCACCGCCTGCGCGGCGGCGGTGCCCGTCGGCCACTGGGCCGCCCGCCCGGGTGGCCTGCTCGCGCTCGCGCGGACCTTCGACCACCCGCTGCTCTTCGGCTGGCTGTTCCTCGCCGCCCTGACCGCGGCGCTGATCGTGGGCTTCCGGCACGTGGCCGTACGCGTCGTCGTCTCGGTACTGGCCGCGGCCGCCGTCCTCCTCGGCGGCCCCGTCTCGCTCCTGCTCGCGCAGTCCGCCTTCACGGCGACGCTCCAGGACGCCCCGGCCCCCGGCCGCCCCGACCGCCACCTGGTGGTGGAGGAGGGGGCGGACCTGATCGACCCGTTCTGGCAGGTCTACGTGGACGAGGGCACGGGTCTGACCACACGCCGCTGGCAGGTCGCCCACTTCAACGGCGACGACCCGGCCAACGCGCTGGCGGAGGCCGCATGGGCCGGCCCCGACCGCATCCGCCTGGTGACGGACGACGGCGCCGGCGAACGGCACACGTACGTCATCGACCTGTCCCCGGCGACGGGTGAGCCGTCGCGGACGCTGTCCCGCGGCTGAGCCCTGACGCCGGCCGGTTCAGGACAACGGGGTCAGATACATGCCCGAGGACCCGGTCCCGGCTGTGTTGCGGCAGCTGAAGTCGCCCGTCGGCTTCGCGTAGACCAGGGACAGGCAGCGCCCCTGGGCCAGTTGCCCGTAGTAGTTGGGGTGCGCGGACTCCTGCACCGGCCCCTGCGTGCCGTCGCTGTCGATCCAGCGTGCCCACTCGCTGGCCGAGGCCGACGGCGGCTGCGTCGCGCTCACCAGACGGCTGGCCTTCGCACAGACCTCGCGGCCCTGGAGCATGTCCCGCAGGTCCAGGAACTGCGTGCCCTTCGCCGCCGCCAGCGCCTTCAACCGGTCGGCGAGCTGCGGCACGAGCGAGTCGCGCGCCCAGTCGGCGTCCAGGTTCCAGAAGGGGCACCCGCCGGTGTGCACCCGCGACCAGCCGCTCTCCGCATACCGGTTCTCGCCGCCCCGGGGGATCGGCGACGGGTACGACTGGAGCACGATCCGGTACGAGGAGGCCGCGTACCCGGCCCCGGACATCACCGCGCGGATCTCGTCGACGGCCTTGCCGACGTTCGCCATCACGGTGTCGATCTTGGCGTCCACGACGTCCTGCTGATCGTCGTGGCAGTAGGAGTAGTAGAGGATGTAGTCCTTCGCGCAGGTCGTGATGATGTCGGCGAACCCGAGGTCGTTGCCGCCGATCGACAGGGCGATCACCTTGACGTCGTACGTCGCCGCCACGGCGGCCAGTTGGTCCGCCTGCGGCGCCTCGCCCTTGAACCACGTGCCCCCGCTGGACGCCCGGAAGACGTTCTGCGTCGTCGCCCCGGAACAGGCGAGGTTCACCAGCGCCTGGGTCGTCCCGGTGGCGCTGCGCACCTCCGCGGAGTCCGACCGGTGGCACCCGTTCACGGCGGTCGTCCCGTACACCCGCGCCGGGTCGTACGCCGTCCCGGTCCAGGCCCGGTCGGTGCCGTCCCTGCTGCCGGTGTTGGTGAGGCTGTTGCCCTGCCACCGCCCGGCCTCGCCGGAGATGTAACTGTCCCCGAGCGCCACGATCGCGGTCGCCCCACTGCCCGGCCCGGCCTGCGCGGTCCCGGCTCCGGCGGCCACGAGCCCACAGAACGCGAGAGGCGCGGCGACGGCGGCCCGCAGCCACCGCTGCCTGCGGGCAGTCGGAGGCGACACTCTGAACAGACGGAATCCAGACACGGCGAACTCCTGCTACTGGCCACGGAAGAGAGCGATTTCCGGTCGTTCTCGACGAGGGTGTGGCGTACGGGTGGGGGAGCCGCCGACCGGTGGCATGCGGAATCTGGCACGCAGGATCTTGTTACCGCTAGGTAGGTGCAGGTCTCTTTTCCGTCACGTGGTGACCCGGGGCAGGTCTGTTTTCCGACACTTGCCTCGGAGCTGCCTGTAACCCGAGGTAGCACCGACGGCTGTGGCGTGGATCACAGAATCGGGCCCCGTTCCGCGCCGAGCTGCCCGAATGGGCCCGTCTCGGTACGGTCGTTGCATGGAACGGGTCGGTGCGGTCCTGATCGATATCGACGGGGTGCTCACCGTGTCCTGGAAGCCCTTGCCCGGTGCGGTTGAGGCGATGCGACACCTGCGTGAGCGCCGCGTACCGCTCGCGCTGCTCACCAACACCACGTCGCGCACCCGCGATTCCATCGCGACGGCCCTGGCGGAGGCCGGCTTCCCCGTCACTGCCGAAGACGTCCTCACCGCGCCGGCTGCCACGGCTGCGTACCTCACCGAGCACTTTCCCGGGGCGCGCTGTCTGCTGCTCACCAGCGGCGACATCGCCGACGACCTCGCGGGCGTCACCCTCATCGACCTGGAGGACCCCACCCCCGCTGACGTGGTGATCGTCGGCGGCGCGGGCCCGGAGTTCGACTACGCGACCCTCAACCGCGCGTTCGCCCACCTCCAGCAGGGCGCCCGCCTGGTGGCCATGCACCGCAACCTCTACTGGCGCACGGAGTCGGGCCTCACGCTCGACACGGGCGCGTTCTTGCTGGGCCTGGAGCGAGCGGCGGACGTCGAGGCGGAGGTCATCGGCAAACCCGCCGCCGCGTTCTTCGCTACGGCCTTGTCCCACGTGGGCGCCGCCGCCTCCGAGACGCTGATGGTGGGCGACGACATCGAGTCGGACGTCCTCGCGGCCCAGCGCAACGGGCTGACGGGTGTGCTGGTCAGGACGGGCAAGTACCGCCGCGAAACACACGAGGCCGCGTCGGGGACGCCGGACCACGTGCTGGATTCGTTCGCGGACGTACCGGGCCTGCTGAACGACCTGACCGGCCCGTGAGCAAGCGACTCCTGTTCACTCGCCTTCACTCGCCCAGACGCGCTTTTCCTGCACATTGGGCGCCTCATGCCCAGGATTGACCGCGATGTGTTGTGTCTACTCACAGGGGTGAAGGATCATGCCCACGTTTGTTGCGCTGCTGAACTGGACCGACCAGGGGATCCGCGGCTACAAGGACACCCCGCAACGCGCCGAGGCCTTCGCCGCAGCGGCACAGAAGCTCGGGGTGAAGGTCCTGAACCTCTACTGGACCGTCGGTCCGTACGACATCGTGGCGGTCGTCGAGGCTCCCGACGACGAGACCGCCACCGCAGCGCTCCTCCAGGTCGGAGGATTGGGCAACGTCCGCAGCACAACCCTGCGGGCCTTCGGCCGGGAAGAGATGGACCGCATCATCGCCAAAGCAACTGGCTGAGGGACGCCCCCGTCGAGGACCTGCGGCTCCTGACGTCGCCCGCTCCGAGCGGCAGGCGCCTGCATATACGCGAAGACCCCGTTCTCAGCGATTCCGCTGGTGACGGGGTCTTCGGGCACCTCCGCAGGGTGCCCCCGGCAGGATTCGAACCTGCGCACACGGCTCCGGAGGGGGCTTGCGTCAGGAACATACATGCTGGTCAGGGGCTCGGAACGCGACGATAGGGAAGTCGCCGTCCACAGATAGGCCACGGGCTCACGCCGGTGCCCGGTTACTTGCCGCCGTCGGCGGCCAAGCACTTAGAAGGCGCTGCGTACATCAGGCGTTGGCCCGCTGCTGACCTGCCTGTTTCTAGATGCCGCGTTGCAAGATCTGGCCACTTCGACACGCACTCGACAGAACCTGCAACTGGCATGCGTGCAGTGTGCCAAAATCAGCAGCCAGGGAGGGTAGTTGCTGACGCAGGGGGTGTCAGCGCTGAGACAGTCGGCACAGGCTCTTGGATCGCATGCGGCCTCACGGCGTGTCAGCCGCTAGTCACACGGGTGACGTTCCCATCCGCAGCTCCCGACCGCGGCTTTAGTAAGAGTTGAGCACTTCCAGGGGGAACAGCATGATCGAGATCATTGCAGCGACCGTCGGTGGAGTCTTTGCGATCGGAGCTGCCGTCATCACCGTGCGGTGGACGCGGTCACGCTCAGCTGGTGACCCTATGGCGAATCAGGGAGCCCTCACGGACGCTACGGCGGCAACGGGCAGCCCCATTCCTAATGCACCGCAGACGCCCGAGAACCCCCAGCGGGACGTCTCGATCAATGCTGAGCAGTATATTCAGACGAATAACGGCACTGTCTCGCAGACGAACTATCGAGATGGTAAGCGGTGAAACTGCCAACAGGCATACCATCGGGACTCTTTGACTTAGTCGAAGCGGTACTCCGTTTTGTGTTGTCGGTCTTGCTGATTCTATTTGGCGTTGCACTCATCCAGCGAATATTCCCTAACGCGGCTCCTGAGGCTCTGAGGTTCGCAAATTACGTAGTGCGACTCTCGACCGATGAGTACGTTGTTGGGTTCGTACAGGATCGACTTTTCGTCTTCGTTCTCGTTGGCGTTGCCTTTGTCTTGTGGGTCACGCACAAGTGGCCCACGCTGATCAAGACGGTCGGGCAGGCTCTCAATCCATTTGCGAGAGTCGGCGTGGCCACCATTTCAGCCGCAGCAGCCGTTCTTGTGGCGCTCATTCTTGCGGGCCCCCTCGGCCAGTCTCGTTCTGGAGGGGAATGCGAATCTTCCTTTAGCCTGAGTCTGGATGGGGCGCCGTCGCTGATGAGTAACTCGAAATGCGGAGGGGGTGGCGATGGCAGGGATTCCGGCAATTGATCAGTATATTCAAACAAACAATGGAAGCGTCTACCAAACGATCATCAATAACTCGGGAGTTGATGAGGAGACTAAGCGGCAAGTGCGGCGGCTCGCGGTGGCTTCGCCGGATATGGTAGCTAAGCTGGATGCCATGCTAAAGGATTCCGGCGATGTGAAGGCGGCGGCAGCTCTCGTTAGAGAAGCTGGCGATATATTGTCGAGTACGGCTAGCGGATCGGCGAGGTTTACCGACGAGGGCGACGATCCGATGTTTCCCGGAAAAGGGGAGCGGGAACTCCGCAAGGCAATCGCTGGGCCATTCTTGCTAATTCTGATCATCGCTGCACTTATCCTCTGGCTGTGATTCTACTCTGTAAGCCTGGTGGTGATCTCTGAGGCATCGGCCTAGCTCATGGCACCTGTAGACCACCAGGGGCGTGGTCGGCCTAATGGCTCCGCCATTGCCTCGGACTGACCGCCAGGTGCCGATCGCTTTGGCTCAACAGTGCACGCGCAGCGCCCGGACCGCTGCGGTCACCAGTCACGCCAACGGTCGGTCAGTTGATACCGTCCCAAGCCGTGACGCACGGTCAGCGCTACAACATCACCCCGTGCTCGGTCAAAGCCTCGTCGATGTAAGCGCACAGCTCCTCGCGCTCGTCACTTTCGAATGCTGCGCAGCCGTGGGCCTCATTCACAGCATTCAGCGCCAGGACCACGCGCTCAACAACAGAAAAGACGCGTTCGTCCCCATCCTCGGAGATTCTCGGCAAGGCCTCCTCGAACACATCCAGGACCTCATCGGTCGCCACCAAGAGCTCTTCGGGGAAGAGCGCAGCCATGCAGGCGCACTCAGGGTCCAGTGTGCCGGCGGCGAGCTCCCGCTCTTCCTCAGCAATACCGTTACGCCAGCTTATTGTCGGTCTCTCAGCCATGACGCGGACCGTACAGGGGGTGACTGATAGCCTCACCCAATCTTCAAGCTCCGCTGCTGCAGGTGGACTGCCTGCGCCGACACGTGCCTTGTAAGTTCGCCCGATAGCGGCTGAGCACCCTGGCGGCCCCGGCGACGGCTGCTGCCCACAGCCCTCAGAGACTGCCTCTGTGCGCCGACGTTGATGTCAGCAATGGATGTCAGATCACGGGTTCGGCATCTGCTCGTCAGCCGCCCTGCGTGGTCGTGCAATCGCTTCCGCGGCACGCCTGTCAGCTGCATGCTTTCGCTCGATGGAGGCCCGCAGCTCCGCAGGGGTCGGCCATGGTGCACGCCGATGGATCATTCGATGGCAGTTGGCACATATGAGGGCGAGATCGCTGAGCTTGGTCCGCCCTTCGCCTGCTTCGTGCAACGGCACGACGTGATGGCACTCGATGTACCCAGCACCGCGGTCACCGTAGACGTCCTCGAAGTCGAACCCGCACGCCTCGCACGCCAGCCGCCCACCGCGCTGAATCACAGACGCAATCTTCTTCTTCCGCAACCTCTTGTTCCGCTCGCGAGCCTGATGCCGTCGCATCAGCAACCGCCCCTCAGGGGCGCTGTAGTCGTCGAACTCCTCGTCCTCGGTCGGCGCAAGGCTCTGCAGCTCGCCGGCCGCGATGCCCCTCCGGATGAGCCGAGCGACCTCTGTCATCTCGTCAGGCCGGGCAAGGAACTCCACGAGCACCGCAACGTCGAGGGCGCCGCCGTTGGTGGGCTTGCCCTGGTACTCCGGATGTCGCGTGGCGATGTCGAACGTCTTGCGCGCCACTCCGTTCGGGTTGCGGAACTTCTCGTTGCGCTCCGCCTCGGCGTGGATGGGAAGCAGCTGGAGCAGGCCTGACAGCTCGACCACCCTGGCGTCCTGAGCGTCCAGCCCCTTCCATCTGTTCTCCATCACGAGCTGACAGGCAAGGATGATCTCGTCCCGGGCCCAATCAGGGTTCTTGACAGCCTTGACCTGGAATCCTTCACGCTTCAGCCACGCCGCGGCGTGCTCCTTGCCTCCGCTGAACTCATCAGGCCTGAGGGCCCGCCCTTGGTCCCACTGGTGCGCCACGCCGGCTATGGCTTTGGAGTCGTACTCCCGCCCGTTGTGCACAACGACGTACGAACGAGCCTCGCCGAAGCCGTACTTCTCCAGAAACTCATCTCGTCCCAACTCGTCATACTCCGCGAGGGCCTTGAGCACGGACCCCTGTGTGATCGCTCCTCTGCGCATGGCGGCAGCGTACGGCCCACCACTGACGGCCAACCCGCCCGACGCAACCAATGCCGAGCACCGTGCGCCTGGCCATGCGCCGGATGCCCTCTTGCGCGGCTCGCACCCAGCCTGCACCGTTTCGTTGAATGCTGCTCGGCACTCAGGTGCCACAAGGGGGAAGGGCGGTAGCTCATGGCAACCGTGACAGGGTGGGCCGCGAAGACCTTCGGGGACGCCGCCGGCCCGTTGGCCGACCTGATCCGCGCCAGCTTGGTTCGAGCTCATACCCGAGCCCGTAACGGCCACGAGGGAGTGCAGACCCAGACCCTGGAGGCATACGGACACGGCCTGTACGCCGCGCAGTACGAGGAACTGGAAGTGGGTCTCGCATCACTCCCCGCGACCACCCCTATGCGCTTACAGGGACGCACACTCATGATCCTTGGCGAACATGTGATCTATCCCTTCCGATACGCGAAGAAGGACGTCCCTGTCACGGCAGCACGACTGCGAAGCGCCACGGGCTTCCGAGCCGAACTGATACGACGACATGGCCCCGAGCCCATGCAACAGGCCCTTGACCTAGGCCTCGACGAGTTGGACGAGCAAGAACCCCGTCCCGACCTCTCCCTGTTGTCAGAGGACGTCAAGCTCGTGCTCGTGGCCTACGCCTGTTCGATGACTCAGGGCGTCATGCGCATCGAATGGGGCTCCGCCGAACTGCGCCGCGAGGACCGCTACCTCATCTGGCACCACCACGAGCCACTCCACCCACCGTCGCCGTGAAAAATACCCCATCTGGCATGACGGCTCCAAGTGAAGTCACGTGCTGGACTCTACTTACGAAAGCTGGCAGAGTATTCTTCTTTTGCCTTCCCGATCTGAGCTTCAGATAGGCGATTGAAGTACTGAATCGCATCAGGTGACCACTTGACGAGGTTGGCATCCTTGTCACGCCAGCAGTACCTAGGCTCCTCACGCATTTCGTGTATAAAGGTCACGGCCTGCCACTCGTAACGGGTGGTAGGACGCTTCAGCTTCGGCAAGACATCCTTCTGCCGGTACGGATGCGAAACGTTCGGGTCAACCTTCCTAGAAACCACGACAGAATCGGCAAGATCCTCAGAGGTGACGCCCACAACAATGTCGGCTCGGTCGATCTTCTTCACGGATTGGAGTGACACATCAAACACAGTGAGGAGACGTTCAGTGTCGATTCCATCCGACTCCAGAGCGTCCGTCCTCTCCTTCAGATACGCCAAGAAGTCCTGCACCGCACGGCTCTTCGGCGACGATCCGGGTGAACCTTTCATGAACTCGACCGGGTCTATTGGGTTTTCAATACCCAGAGGCATGATACGCCAGGTGATTTCGTCAGCAATGTCCTTCCCGAAGACATGCGAAGCAAGGTCCCGATAGTTCAATATAGCCGTCTGAGCGAGGGAATAGATAAGCGCCGAGAACGCCTTTTCGTTGTAGAAATGCACGGCACTATTGCGATAGGTACTCAAAAGTTCGATGTTCGCATCAACCGCTTGGGAAGGTATGGACTTCGGCCATAGCGAGCTGTTCGCCGCTACCCTAAAGGCGTCCTGACAGGTGAGGGTCCGGTAAGGCTCACCCCGCTTCTTGGTGTAGTAAATGCGCGAACCCGACTTCGACACGATCGCTTTCAGGAGAAGCTCCCACGCATTCATCAGGAGAATGACAAAGACTTCGTCCCTGTACTCGAAGCGCGGCTTGTTGTATATCTCGATAGCGCCAACTATCGCGGCCTTGCTGTTGCCGAACAGCCGACGCGAAGACCCCTGATAATTCAACCAGCCCACCGCCCATCAACCTGCCCCCGCCCTGAGGCGGCTCCTTACGTGCAGAGTACGCCTGCGGGGAGACGGTGTTAAGCGTATTGTCTCAGTCGACTTCCAGGTCATGCTGAGAATTGGCGTGACCATATGGCTGCGCATAGGCGAGTGGCTTCGCCGCGACGGCCCCTGGCTCCACTACGACGATGCCGGCAGACGCCCACGGCCCCCTCCATCCCGGAGCCTGAGCGCCCCCGCCGGAGGCATCGTCCTGGTCGGCACTTCACGCACTCGCTCCAGCCACGTCATAATTCTTCTGCTCATCAACCCAAGCTGTCAGGCGTGCGGACGGCGGCCGGGCCGGAGCGGGGCGGAGACAGGAGCGGCGGTCCGGACGACGGGCCGCACGCGCCGCGCCGGGCGCGGCGGGTGCCTTGATCGAGCTCGGACGCTCCACGGTCTACAACCACATCCGCCCTCGCCGCTTGACCTCCATCACCATCGGACGAGCACGACGCGTACCGGCCGACGCCGTACGGGACTTCATCACCCGCGAGATCGAGGAGGCTGCCTGATGGCCTCCCAGCGAAAGCGCAACCCCAACGGCGCAGGCACCATCACCAAGCGCAAGGACGGCCGCTACCAGGCCGCCCGTCTACGTCCTCCAGCCGGACGGCACCCGCGCCCGCAAGTTCGCCTACGGCAAGACCTGGGCCGAGTGCGACGCCAAGCGGCGCGAACTCCTCGACAAGGTCGACCAGGGCGTACCCGTGCCCACCAAGTCGGCCAAGCTTTCCGAGTGGCTGCCGTACTGGCTGGACAACATCATCAAGCCGCGCAGGAAACGAACGACGTACGCCAAGTACGAAGTACACGTGCGGCTCTACCTGGTCCCGATGCTCGGCTCCAAGCGGCTCGAATCGCTGAGCGTCGCCGACGTCCGGCGCTTCCTCGTCCAGCTGGAGAAGAAGACCACCGCCGCGACCGCCAAGGAGTCGCACCGCGTGCTGCGGACCGCCCTCACAGCTGCCTGCCGCGAGGAACTGGTCACGAGGAACGTGGTGTCAATCCCCTTGCGCTTCTTGCGCCCAGTGCCACTCAGCCGCCATCTCCGCTAGGTTACGCCCTCCATTAACTTGCCACCTGGTTGGGCCCTGTACTGCACTCGGCGCTGCGGTCCAACCAGCAAGTTCCCAAATATGGACGATGAGGCCACTGGGCGAATAAGCCCGGCCATCATAGGACCATATAAGGGGTCGCGTACGATGGTTATGCCAGCGAGCTTGCGACCTCCGGTCATCTACAGCAAGCCATTCCCTAGTGGCCAGCTCCTCTGGGGGATTGCCGGGGGCGTAAGTCAGCGGAGTTCCATCCTTGATCGCGCTGGCACTGACAAGGGTTGCAACTACAGGGGGCCTCCGACGCCGTACCGGATGGCCCGGCTTCGTATGCATGGGGACAGTAGCGGGCGCAGGCGCCCCACTGCGCACGTCTTCGATCACCATTTGGGCTAGCTCCTTGCATCGCACCTCATTGATGAAAGTGCCCATCAAGAACGATGTCTTCCCGTAAGTCCCGTCGATCCGATACACCAGTCGAGGCAAGACCGCCTCCACCAAGTCAGGAATGGACGCCAGTGCGGCTTCAATAGGGAAGGACAGGTCATCGATATCCGCAAGATCGAGCAACTGGAAGACTAGGTGGGTAATGAATACTTCGCCGTGATGCACAGCAGAATTCACGCGCCCCACAAAATGGTCGCGTAGCCCACCTACAACCCTCCCCACCTCCCGCTGAATCTGTACACATCGCCAAATCCTCAAGGCGCTGGGGGATGCTCCGAATAGCTTCTGATATGCCCCCCGATCACCCATATCCCACAGAAGTTCTGTATTCCGCTTTGCCTGCACAGCTAGCTCAGGCGTTTTGTAAGCACACGCGAGCGCCACGGCCGCTTGCACCACGGAGCATCCATATTCAGGCGGGGGTTCAGCTTCGCCACGCTTATATACGTAAACTTTACCGAGAGTCAGGTCGAAGTCCTCACGGATAAGCGCCTGCCGTTCGTCGAGAGAGATGAAATCTCGACGATAGATGTCATTCTGCGTGTTCGTAGCTTCAGCGATTCGATTCGCATACAAGGCGTAGTCGTCGCCGAGAGCGATCACGCGCACAGCAACATCAGCATCTCCAACAGCGTGCATCGAATCCTGCATCGCCCTATGAATAGACGTGATGGTTTGCGCTCCATTCACGACAGTGGCATGACGCAGCCTGAGTTCCACAGGGTGATCGGGATGTCGACGTCCAGGGTAGTAGGGATCGACCTGATCACACAGTATTGTGATCCCATTATTGAAGTACCAGAAGTTTTCGGGCTCTTCCCTGAGGGTGGCTGCAATGCCACTATTGATGCGAGTTAGCCCCAGAGAATGGCGAACATTCTTCGAAAACAGACGGGCACCGTGGGCCTCGTACATTTCAGCCACGTCTCGGGCCCATAGACTGCCCTGGTACGAAGGGAATGGGAGGTCCCTCCTGAGCCATTTCAGCATCCGGACCGTCACGTCTACCGGATGAGGCTTTCGATCCTCGCGTAGCTGCTGAAGCAGCTCGGGGGTTTGCATAAGGCGATAGGTCAACATTGGCCCATGACCGTAATGATCATCCCTCGCCCGATTCATAATCTCGATCGTATGCGAACTGAGTGGATCGTGACCTACGAGCGCAATGACCATATTGATTCTGAGGTTGGGATCACCCAATGCCGAGTCAAGCTGCGCTGTGAAGGGTCGCAGCTTTTCGTTGAACGAGTCGAATTGCCTATCTTCCAGCAATCGCAACCCATCAATAAAAGCTCGAGCGGCATTTGTGTGGAAGCCTGCGTTTCCTTTTTCGTGCCACTTGGCTTGAACCAACCAAACTTGAGATCCGTCTGCAACTGCGACGGCATCAATACCGTTGTCATTGCTTCCGTCGATGACAGCGTCGGCGCAACGCTGCAAATCCCACCCAGTGACTCTGCGGATGGCTGTGGCCGCTACTGCCCGCGAAAGGAAGGCGCGCTCTCGTTCCAGCTCGGAGTTTCGCTGCAGGTCACTTTCATCGATGAGCCCTTGGAATGCTTGAGTTAGAGCTGACTGCATCTGGTGCAGTTCGAGAGACGTAGTCTTCACAGGTGGTCCCCACCCCGTCCAGGTCGATGTGCCGGCCTGCACCCGAGCGTAGTGGGGTGGCGTCTCATCTGATGTGCTGATCGGGACATCCTGAGGTCCGCTCGGGAGCGCCGCGTGCGGAACGATGAAGGACTGTCAGCGGTCGCCGCGGCAGGTGTGGCGCCCTAATGCGCTCCCGAGGGTGCGTGCGGCACAAGGTCGGTGGAGCGGCTTTGGGCGGGAGCTGCCATGGGGCGAGAGATCATGGCCCCGTAAGCTTCTGGCGAGTCGGGCAGTCTGTGGACCTGCCCGGTAAAGCACGACGTTGGGGCCATGATCTTCGAGGCTCGCCCCATGGTGGCTGCCTAAAGCCGTGGAGCCGACCGGCCCCAGCCACAGCGGCTACCGTCCACTGCATCAGGTGTGCTCGCTCCAGCCGCGCGGCCGGCGGAGCCCGGGGCCCGGAGCGGGGCGGAGACAGGAGCGTCGGGGCCCGGCGCTGGAGCCGGGGCCGCGCGCGGCGAGCGGAGCGAGCCGCCTTGAACCCGTAGAGAAGGTTTCTACTCACTCCGCCTGGGCGGCTCAGGGACGATTCGACTCGTGAATCCCTGGGCTCGCAAGCGCTCGTAGGCATCCCGAACGTCCTGGGGGACCTCTTGGCTGATCATGAAGCCCTGGGCGGGGTAGATCAGCAGCCGCTGCAGCGCTCCGACCAGCATGTCAACGACAAGGCGGTCGTTGCCGATCGACTCGGCGTAGTTGGCCATCGTCATGGGCGCCGACGCACTGACGAACTCGACATCCGGCCAGAGCTTGCGCGCCGTGGCGTAGGCCCGACGCTCCTCGTACGGCTTGCTCACCAGCAGCACGGACGACACTCGGACGCCTTGCTCCTCCAGCAGCGCACGTGAGAAGCGGATGTTCTCCCCTGTGTTCCGCGCCTGCGGTTCCACGAGGATGGCGTCTCTGGGAACGCCCAGCTCGATGGCGCGCTCACGGTAGTGCTCCGCCTCCCCACGTGGCATCCGGTCGCGGGTCGTCCGGCTCGTGGCTCCGGTGAAGACGATCAGGGGTGCCATCCCCTGCCGGTATAGCTCGGCGGTCACGTCGGCCACGCCCAGGTCGTGACTGCCCAGGCCGATGGCGACGGAGCACGGCCGCGGGCTGTGCCCCATGAGTTGGTAGTCCCAAAGGAGTTGAGCGTCCTTCATGACAGCATCCGTCATAGTCATGCGCCGTCCTCCGCCTGTGCCGAGTCAGGGACCTTGAAGTCGTACTCCCACGCGAAGCGGGAAGCGGCGTGGACGCCGACGGCAAACTCGACGACCGTGCCGTCCGCCGTGTACGTCGTCCGATGAAGCTCCATGACCGGTTCACCTGCCGGAAGTTGGAGGAGCTTCGCTTCCTCAGCCGTGGGGACGCGCGCGAAGAGGGCTTCCTTCATGTGGTCGATCTCGTACCCCGCGTCGTACAGCACCCTGTAACCGCCGCCCCTGCCGGCGGGGCCGGGAGTCGGGTCCACGAGTCGTGTCCCCTCTACGTGCTCCGGGCGGTAGTAGCTGGTCAGCGTGTGGGTCGGCTGCTCGCCTTCCTTCACCAGGCGGGCCCGCGCATAGACCTCGGCACCGGCCGGAACGCCCAGCATCTCGGCGACCTTGGGCGGTGCCGGGACGCGGCTGACCGTCTGGGTCTGCTCGTTGCGACGGTAGGCGCGTCCTGACGCCACCCGGTCGGCGATGAAAGCGACTTCGTCGCCGTCGCGCCACTTCGCCTTGTCGTAGCGCGCGATGCCCAGACGCTTCAACGGGGTCTGCTCACGCACCACCGTGCCGTGTCCGCGTGAGGAAGTGACGAGACCTTCCGCTTCCAGTGCTTTGTAGGCAGCGTGCACCGTGGACTTCGAGCCCTCGCCCCGTTCGACCAAGTCGCGGATGTGCGGAAGCTGCTGGCCAGGGCGGAGTTCGCCGCTCCTGATCTGCTCTGCCAGCCGGTCCGCCAGCTCTCTCCACTTCGGTGCCACAGGGCCTCCTTCGCTACAAGGCCCAGTGAAGCACAGTCCTAGGACATTGACAGTCCTGGGACTGTGCCCCCATTCTTGGGTATGTGCTCGCAGTCCTAGGACAGCGAAGGTGGGCGTCTGCCCTCGTGCGCGTTCTCTCTGACTCAAGGAGTGGCCATGTCATCCTTCAAGATCGACACCTCGACCGCTGTCGTGTTCGTCGCCGTGGAGCCCAAGGCGAAGGTCATCAACAAGCAGACCAATGAGGTCGCCGTGGACCGTGAGACCGGCGCGAAGATGATGACGGTCGGGCTGACCATCGCGGACGAGGGTGAGGCGAACCTCTACACCGTGTCGATCCCGGAGACCGGTGTCCCGGAGGGCATCACGCTGGGTATGCCGGTCAAGGTCGTCGGGCTGAAGGCGCGGGACTGGGAGAACACCTTCAACGGTGAGAAGCGGTTCGGCATCGCCTTCCGTGCGGTCGCGCTCGTCGCTCCGTCTGCCAAGGGCTGAGCGGCATGTCGACGAACACGCTCCTCGTCTTAGCGCTGGTGGTGGTCGCTGCGGCTCTGGTGCTGCGGCAGCTACGCCCGGCCTGGTACTGGCTGAGCATCGGCGTCACGCTGGCCACGCTGCGGGTGGTTGTCCGGTACGCCTCGGTCATGGACGCGTGCGGGCTGACGGTTCCGCCGTCGCGGCTGCGGCTCACCTTCGCCCGGCTGGCGAATCGGCCGGCGCCCGAGTCCCGGCCGCCGCGAATTTTGCGGATTCGGCCGACCCGTACCGGGCTGGTGCTGCGGGTGAAGCTTCGGCCGGGTCAGGACGCTTTCGACTTCGCGGCCTCCACTGACCGGCTGCGGCACTCGTTCTCCATGCACGGCATCACGTCCCGTGAGATCAAGTCGGGTGTGGTCGAGCTGCGTATGACGGGCTACGACGTACTCGCTCGGGTGCAGATGCCCGCCAAGGTCGGGCGGGAGGGGCTTCGCATCCCGGTCGCTCTGCGGGAGGACGGAGAGGTCCACTATCGCGACTACCGGGAGGTGCCGCACTCGCTGAACCTCGGCGCGACCCTGTCGGGTAAGTCGGTCTACCAGCGGAACCTGGTCAAGGAACTCGCCTCCCGGCACGTCGCGCTGGTCGGCATCGACTGCAAGCAGGGCGTGGAACTCGCCCCGCTGGCCCGCCGGTTCTCCGCCCTCGCCGACAACCCCGACGACGCGGCCGATCTGCTCGAAGCGCTCGTGCAGCGGATGGCAGACACCTACCAGGTGATCCGGCGCGAGCAGCGCATCAGCGCGGACACCCCGGATGCGGAGATCACCGCAGACATCTGGGGGCTGCCCGATCACCTGCGGCCGGTGCCCGTCGTCCTCCTCGTCGACGAAGTCGCCGAGCTGGCACTGTTCTCCAACACCGCCGAGAAGAAGCGCCGCGAGCGGATCATCACCTCCCTGGTCCGCCTGGTCCAGCTCGGCCGCGCGGCCGGCATCTACGTCGAGATCTGCGGTCAGCGCTTCGGAGCCGAACTCGGCGACGGGATCACCATGCTCCGTGCCCAGCTCACCGGTCGCATCTCGCACCGGGTCAACGATGAAGCCTCGGCCAAGATGGCGTTCGGCGACATCTCCCCGGATGCAGTGCTGGCCACGACACAAATCCCGGTCGAGCGGCCGGGAACGGCGGTGGCCGGTGACTCCTCGGGCGGCTGGGTCCGCATCCGTACGCCGTTCACGACGATGCGCCAGGCCGTGAACGCCTGCACCACCAACGCTCACCGCACCCCCATCCTCGACGGCCTGGAGTCCTTCCGGCCGGTACTGCCCACCCTGGCCCCGGTCGAGGTCCCGGCCCCGGCGGCACATCCCGCCACTGTCTGACCGCACCTCCCCACCCCGGTCGGCGCGACCGCTTCGCGCCTGTCCCTACCCCTGCCATGCCTGAAACCGGCTGCCCGGGGCTCGGCGACCACTCTGGCTCGCCTTGCCCCGGCCCCCACCGAAGGGAGATGTCCATGTCTGAGCCGCTGGTCGGCCTGGACGGTCTTGCCCCGGACGAGTTCCTGGGACGGCTCTCCGCCCTGCGGGCCGAGCGTGATCGCTATGACCGTGAGATTCGGGCCTACCTCGCTTACGCCCGTGAGTTCACCCGCCCGCGGCCCTACACCCTGGCTTCCCTGGCGGAAGCCGCAGGCATGTCCGTCTCCGGTGTCCGCACTGCCTACACCGCCGCAGACCTCGACACGGTCGCCCGTGCGGTCGGCCATGCTCCCCGGAGCCAGCGGTGACGACCTCCATCCCGCGCCCTGATGCGGTCCTCGTGCAAGCCGTGATCGCCGGTGCGCTGTCCTTCGCCCACCTGCACGACCTCGCCGCCGCTGCCGGACAGGACGGCTGGAAGGCCTGGGCCTACCCCGTCTCCGTCGACCTGCTTCTCGTCGCAGCCTGGCGACGCCTCCGCATCCTGCGCGCCCATGGTGAACCGGCCCGCGCCGCCTGGACCTGGTTCGCCGTCGCCCTGGCTGCCTCACTCGGCGCGAACGTCGCCACTGCGGGCCTGCTCGACCTCAACGACGTGCCCGACTGGCTGCGCATCCTCGTTGCCGGTTGGCCTGCCCTGGCCTTCCTCGGCGGCACGCTCCTCGTCCACTCGCCGACCAGTGAAGCCGCAGACGTTGCCGAGCCGGAGCCGCTGCCCGTGGTCGAACCGATAACCGTGCCGGCCGAACCCGTCCCCGTCGCGGATGCGGTCGAGCCTGCCGAACCCGTCCCGGCCCTGCCCGCCGCCCCGCCGCCCGCGGACGTGCCGCCCGCCCTCGTCGACCACGCCCGCAAGCTCGCCGACGCCCACCGCGCGTCCACCGGCTCACCCATCGACGCCTCGACGCTGCGCGACCGACTCGGCCTGCCCGGCCCGATCGCCGACCAACTCGCCGCCCACCTCGCCTGAAAGGACCGACACCACATGCCCGGACACGAAACGACACGAGACGAGTACCTGCAAGCGGCCCGCGAGATGGCCGACGCCGGTCGCCACACCCTCGCCCGGCTGCTCGCCGAGGAAGCCGCCGAACGCACCGCCGACCCGGCCGCCGCCGCCCGCATCCTCGCATCCTTCCCGGGCCTGAGCCTGCGATCGGAGGACTGATCCCATGCCCGCCCGTTACTTCTTCCACTCCGTGATGCGGATCGGCCCCGTGCAGATCGGCACCCACCGCGACCGCAACGGACGCACCAAGCATGCCGCCGTCTGCTCCCGCGACAACTGCGGCTGGTCCGCCGACTTCTCCACTCAGCCCGCCGCCCAGCTCGCCGCCCGCACCCACCGCTGCCGCGCCAACTAACCCACAGGAGAGCCGCCGTGAACGTCGAACTTCCCCTGATCATCCTGGTCGCCATCTTCGGCTACTTCGGCATCAAGCTCATGCGCCCGCCGACCTGGCTCATCGTCGTGCTCCTCCTCGGCGGCTTCCTCCTCGCCGACACCTTCCTCGCACCGGCCATCGAGTCCACCACCCGCACCGGCGTCGACGCCGTCAACGGGACCACCAAGTAACCCGTCCAGATCCGCCAGAAGGGAGAGCCACCATGTTCCGCCCGCGCATCCCGACCATGCCCACCCCGACCGGCATCGTCACCCCGCTCGCCCACCCGACCCCGCTCGTCGAGCACCAGCCCGCCGCCGCGTGCGCCTGCCAGCACACCGCCCCGGCCCCCGCTGCGGCCCCGACCGTCGTCCCGGCCCCGGCTGCTCCGGCGGCGTCCGCGGTCCGGCTCACCCCGACCGGCCTCCTCGCCGTCGTCGGCGGCGGTGCCGCGGTCGTCCTGATCGTCGGTGCGGTCCTCGTCTCGCTGCTGCTCGCCGTTGCGATCACGGCCGCCTCGGTCGCCGTCTGCGCCGTCGTCCTGCGCTCCATGCTCAACGGCCAGCGCCATCGCTGACCGGCCCTCCGGGCGGCCCTGAAACCGCCAAGTCTCCGCCGCCCGGACGGCCAGCCCCTACCCGACTTCATCAACCGGAAGGACCTTCATCATGCCCCAGCACCGCCACACCCCGGCCCGCGTCTGCCCCTCCTGCGACGGCTTCGCCTCCGCCGTCATCACCCTCGGCGGCCGCGACCGCACCGGTCAGCGCCGGACCATCACCGCCCACTGCCGTACCTGCCATGGCACCGGCACCGTCCCGCCCCTGCGCCAACTCCTCGACGCTGCCGCCGACGCCGCGTTCACCCGCTGACCGCCGTGGCCGACCTCGCGCCCACCACCGACCAGCCCGGCGTGCACGTCGCCAAACCCGCCCGGGACTTCCCCGCCACCGGTACCTACGCCTGCTGCTGCGGCGCAACCGGCCGGGCCACGGGTGACGACAACGTCCGCGACCTGGTCGCCAAGTGGATCGACCACCGCAACACCTGCCCCCACCGCTGATCACCCGCCGGGGCACCGCCTCTGCCGGCCGGTGTCCCGGCCCCCTTTCCGACCTCTGGAAGGAGGACTCTGCCTTGACCACGACCGCACCGCCTCCCGTGCGTGACCTCGCGTTCCTCGCCTCGCTCGGCACCATGCCCGGCCTCATGCGCCAGCTGCGGGGCCTGGGCGGCTGCACCACCCCGATCCGCCTCGACGGCCACCGCACCGACGTCCACATCGGCACCGGCGAGATCCTGCACCACCTCACCGCCAGCGACCTCCCGGCCGGGAACCTCCTCGTGCGCTGCAACAACCGCCGCACCACCCGCTGCCCCGCCTGCGCCGTGACCTACCGCCGCGACACCTACCAGCTCATCACCGCAGGCCTGCACGGCGGCAAAGGCACCCCCGAAAGCGTGGCCACCCACCCCAGGGTGTTCGCCACCTTCACCGCCCCCAGCTTCGGCCCCGTCCACAACCGCCCCGCCAAGGGCCGCTGCCGCTGCGGCATCTCCCACGCCGCCGACGCATCCGAATTGGGTACGCCGCTCGACCCCGAGACGTACGACTACGAAGCGGCCGTGCTGTGGAACGCGCATGCCTCGAAGATCTGGGCCCGGTTCTCCATCTACCTGCGCCGTGAGGTCGCCAAGCGTGCCGGGCTCTCGCAGCGCGCCTTCAAGGAGCACGCTCGCGTCTCGTTCGCCAAGGTCGCCGAGTACCAGCGCCGCGGGGCCATTCACTTCCATGCCGTGATCCGGCTCGACGGCCCTGACGGCGGCGACAGCCCGCCCCCGGCATGGGCCACCGTCGAACTCCTCGCCGATGCCATTCGCGCCGCCGCCGCTGCTGACGTGCCCGGCCCCGTCGTCGACGGCCGCGCTCACACCTTCGCCTTCGGCATCCAGCTCGACATCCGCCCCATTCGTGCCGCCGACTTCGACGGCGGCACCGAACTGACCGAACGCGCCGTCGCCGCCTACATCGCCAAGTACGCAACGAAGGGCGCCGAAACCGCGACCGGCACCCTCGACCGCCCCATCAAGTTCCTCGCCGAACTCGGCCGCAAGTCCATCCCAGAACACGCCCGCCGCCTGATCCGCACGGCCTGGACCCTCGGCGCCCGCAAAGACCTGGAAGACCTCCGACTCCGTGCCTGGGCCCACATGCTCGGCTTCCGCGGCCACTTCTCCACCAAGACCCGCCGCTACTCCACCACCCTCGGCGCACTCCGCCAGGCTCGCGCCGAATGGCAACGCCTCCAAGCAGCCATCGCCCGCGGCGACCAGGCCGTGCCGGCCGACCAGAACTACGACGACACCACCCTCGTCCTCGCGCACTGGGCCTTCGCCGGAACCGGACTCACCCGCGGCGAAGAATGGCTCGCCGCCTCATTCGCCAACGCCCGCGGGACGGAAGGAGAACCGACATGAACCGTCCTCACGACGAATTGATGACCGTGCGCCAGGTCCTTGACGAGCTAGGCGGCGTTTCCCGTCGGACCTTCTACCGCTGGCGTGAGCTGGGTCATGGGCCCGCGGCATTCAAGCTACCCAATGGCGAACTGCGCGTCTGGCGGAACGATTTCAGCGCATGGCTCCGCGATCTGGAGGGCGCTGCCGCGTGAACTCGCTCGACGTCAAGATCTGGGGTGTTCGAAAGCGGAACACCAAGAAGCCGTCGTACGACGTGCGCTGGTCAGTAGCCGGCCGCGTCTTCTCGGAGTCCTTCAGGACCAAGGGGCTGGCCGACAACTACCGCTCCAAGCTGATGCGGGCAGCGCGCGACGGCGAGGAATTCGACACTGACTCCGGCCTCCCCGGCTCCATGGCGGAGAAGAAATCGGCTCTGACCTGGTACGCCTTCGCCTTGCAGTACCTCGCCATGAAATGGCCGCATGCTGCGCCGAATACACGCGACGGCATCAACGAATCCCTTGCGTCCGTCACGATGGCTCTCCTCGACGACCGGCCTGGGCGCCCGTCCGATGGACTGCTGCGCAAGGCTCTGCGGAACTGGGCCTTTGTCCTTCCCAGCCCCGATGAGCGCGTGCTTCCGACAGAGATCGGCAACGTTCTGCACTGGGTCGCCAAGGCTTCCCGGCCTCTTTCCGATCTGGCCGACCCGGTGATTGGGCGGGCCGTTCTCGATTCGCTCAAACTCAAGTTGGACGGCACTGCGGCGGCTGCGGAGACTGTGCGGAGGAAGCGTCGCACCCTCGTCAATGCCGTGCACTATGCCGTAGACCTGGGTGAGTTCCCGGAGAATCCCCTGACGTCGATCCGGTGGCAGAAGCCCAAGGTGTCGAGCGAGGTGGACCCGCGGGTCGTGGCCAACCCTGAGCAAGCCCGGTCTCTCCTCCACGCCGTCTCGTACGTCGGCGGCTACCGGCGAGCCCGTGGCCGGCGCCTCGTGGGCCTCTTCGCGGGGATGTACTTCGGTGGCTTCCGTCCCGCTGAGGTGGTGGGCCTAGCCGAGTCGGATCTGACGCTGCCGGCTTCCGGCTGGGGTTCCGCGCTCCTGCACCGGACGCGGCCGAGTGTGGGCAAACAGTGGACCGACTCCGGCGAGAGTCATGACGACCGAGGCTTGAAGAACCGCCCGAACGAGGACGTCCGCAGGGTGCCGATTCCTCCCCAGCTCGTGAGGATCTTCCGCGAGCACATCGACACCTTCGGGACTGCTGACGACGGCCGCCTGTTCTTCAGCGAAAACGGGGGAGTGGTCTCCTCCTCGACCTACTACCGAGCCTGGCAGGAAGCCCGGGCGTTGGCGCTCCCGCCAGCCGCGGTCGCCTCACCGCTCGCCCGGCGACCCTACGACCTCCGACACTCCGCGCTCTCCACGTGGCTCAACGCCGGAGTGGACGCCACCGAGGTGGCCGAGCGCGCCGGCAACAGTGTCGAGGTTCTGCTCAGCCGGTACGCCAAGTGCCTCGACGGCAGGCAGGAGGTGGCGAACCGGCGTATCGAAGATCTCCTGCGCGAGTACGAGTGAGACGCGCTGTCGCGCGCTACGCTCCAAGGCCCCTGGACCTGTCCGGGGGCCTTCGCCGTTCCCAGGACTGACCTGCGCCGATGACTCAAGACCTGTCCACGAATAGTCCACGGACCCCGACATACGCCCGCTCCGAGCGGCATACGGCTGCACACGCAAGAAGACCCCGTTCTCAGCGTTTCCGCTGGTGACGGGGTCTTTGGGCACCTCATAAAGGGTGCCCCCGGCAGGATTCGAACCTGCGCACACGGCTCCGGAGGCCGTTGCTCTATCCCCTGAGCTACGGGGGCGTGCGCCCCGCTGCTGCGTGGCGACGGGTAGAACCCTACCAGCTCCGGAAGGGTCGCTGTGAACAGGTATTTCCAGCCGGTGACGCCCCTTCGTACGCGCCCCCTGCGCCCCCTCGTGCCCCCGTCTCCCCCGCACGTGTCGGAAGTGGGGAAAACCCGGACGCGGCCGTGCCCGCGGACCTACTCTCGAGTTGTGTCCGGCGACGCGTCCGGCCGAGTGCTCGTTGTCGATGACAACCGGGTGATTCGGCAGCTGATCAGGGTCAACCTCGAGCTGGAGGGCTTCGAGGTCGTGACCGCGGCCGATGGTGCCGAGTGTCTGGACGTCGTCCACCGGGTGCGGCCGGACGTGATCACCCTCGACGTGGTCATGCCCCGGCTCGACGGCCTGCACACCGCCGCCCGCCTGCGTGCCGATCCCGCCACCCGGCACGTCCCGCTCGCGATCATCAGCGCCTGCACGCAGCACGAGGTCGAGTCCGGCATCACCGCGGGCGTGGACGCCTTTCTCGCCAAGCCCTTCGAGCCCGCCGACCTCGTCCGGATCGTGCGGCAGCTGATGTACCGCGAGCGCCGGGAGGGTCCGCCGTCCGTAGACGGCAGGCATCAGGCAGGGCGGGCCGGCAGCGCCCGCGGCTGACCGGGCCGTCGGGAGCGGCGGGCAGACGGCGGCTGGACGACCCGGAAGCGGCCGATCACCGCCCCGGAACGAGGCGCGGTGTCTGACTCACCGCCCCGGGACGAGGACGCGGTGTCCGATCACCGCCCCCCGACCAGGGCTCGGCGCATCCGCACCCCGTCACCCACTCCGGCCGGACCGCAGCGCCCCGCTGACCGCATGGCGAAACCGGTTCGCAAAGCCACCCCCTCCCTCCCATACGCTTGTCCCGTGACACCCGCCGAGCTCTCCCGTACCGTCCTGCACGCCGTGTGCCGTGCGGTGGAGGACGGTGTGCTGCGGGCGCCCGTGCCCGAGAGCGTGCGCATCGAGCGGCCCCGGCCCGGCGGGCGCGGGGACTACGCCACCAACGTCGCCCTCCGGCTCGCGGGGCCCGCCGGGCGGCCCGCCGGTGACGTCGCCGCGCTCCTCAAGGAGCGGATCGGCCGCACCGGCGGCATCGAGCGCGTCGAGGTCACCGGGCCCGGATTCCTCAACTTCACCCTCGCCGGCAGCGCCCAGCAGCGACTCTTGGAGACCGTGCGCGAGCAGGGCGACCGGTACGGCATGCCCGACGGGCCCCGCGCCACCGCCTTCGCCCACGCCGACGAGCCGCGCGCACGCGTCTGGGCCGAGACCCTGATCAGGCTCGGGGCGCGGCCCCTCGACGGCGAGACCGTGACAGTCGTCCCCGTCCCCCGCGGGGGCCTCGCCGAGTCCCTCGGCGGCGACGCCGCCCGCTGGGCGCTCCTCGCCGCCGCCGCGCACGACCGGCCGCGCATCGAGGGGCTCCTCGTGCAGCACGAGCGCAATCCGCTGTACCGGGTGCGCTACGCCCACGCCCGCGCCAGGGCCCTCAGCAGGGGCGCCGCCGCGCTCGGCTTCGGCGCCGCTCCCGACGCGTACGTCGACGCCCCCGCCCTCACCACCGCCGTCGCCGACCATCCCCGGGTCGTCGCCGACGCGGCCCGGCTGCGCGCGCCCGACCGGCTCGCGCGGCACCTGGACGTCACCGCCGACGCGCTCCTCGCCTTCCAGCACACGGTGCTGCCCGTCGGGGACGAGAAACCCTCGGCCGCCCACCGCTCCCGGCTCGCCCTCGCCGAGGCCGCCGGGACGGTGCTCGCAGGTGGCCTGTCCCTGCTCGGCATCAGCGCACCCGAACACCTGTGAGATGTGAGAGACAGATGAGCCGATCCGCCCACCCCGCCGGGCCCCGTCACGCCGACGTCCTTCCCGAGGGCCACTACACCGCTCCGCCCACCGACCTCAACGCCCTCGACGCCAAGGTCTGGTCCACCACCGTCACCCGGAACACGGACGGTGTGGTGACCGTCGGCGGGCTCGAGGTCACCCGGCTCGCCGAGGAGTTCGGCACGCCCGCGTACTTCCTCGACGAGACCGACTTCCGCGCCCGGTGCCGTGCCTGGGCCGAGGCGTTCGGCAAGGACGCCGACGTGTTCTACGCGGGGAAGGCGTTCCTCTCGCGCGCCGTCGTCCGGTGGCTGACGGAGGAAGGGCTCAATCTGGACGTGTGCTCCGGCGGCGAGCTCGCGACCGCCCTCGACGCCGGTATGCCCGCCGAACGCATCGCCTTCCACGGCAACAACAAGTCGGAGGCCGAGATCGAGCGCGCGGTGCGCGCGGGCGTGGGGCGCATCGTGCTCGACTCCTTCCAGGAGATCGTCCGCGTCTCGCACATCGCGCAGGGCCTCGGCAAGCGGCAGCGGGTCCAGATCCGGGTGACCGTCGGCGTCGAGGCCCACACGCACGAGTTCATCGCCACGGCTCACGAGGACCAGAAGTTCGGCATCGCGCTCGCGGGCGGGCAGGCCGCCGAGGCCGTACGCCGCGCGCTGAAGCTCGACGGTCTCGAGCTCATCGGCATCCACTCCCACATCGGGTCGCAGATCTTCGACATGGCCGGCTTCGAGGTCTCGGCCCGCCGCGTCGTGCAGCTGCTGGCCGAGGTGCGGGACGAGCACGGCGTGGAGCTGCCCGAGATCGACCTCGGCGGCGGTCTGGGCATCGCGTACACGCCCGAGGACGACCCGCGCGAGCCGCACGAGATCGCGAAGGCCCTCGGCGAGATCGTCACCCGCGAGTGCGAGGCCGCCGGGCTGCGCACCCCCCGCATCTCCGTCGAGCCGGGCCGCGCCATCGTCGGGCCGACGGCCTTCACGCTGTACGAGGTCGGTACGGTCAAGCCGCTGGAGGGCCTGCGGACGTACGTCAGTGTCGACGGCGGCATGTCGGACAACATCCGCACCGCGCTGTACGACGCCGAGTACAGCGTCGCGCTCGTGTCGCGGACGTCGGACGCGGCGCCGATGCTGAGCCGTGTCGTCGGCAAGCACTGTGAGAGTGGCGACATCGTGGTCAGGGACGCGTTCCTGCCGGCCGACCTGGCGCCCGGCGACCTGATCGCCGTCCCGGCCACCGGCGCGTACTGCCGCTCCATGGCCAGCAACTACAACCACGCACTTCGCCCGCCCGTCGTCGCCGTCAAGGACGGCGAGGCGCGGGTGATCGTCCGGCGTGAGACGGAGGAAGATCTCCTGCGTCTCGACGTCGGTTAATTGAGATAGGTGTCTCGAATGCCGGACGAGGGATAGAAACTCCGGTCCGGTGGGTGAGACTGGTCCAACCGTAGAAGTAAGAGAAACGAGGTCGGATGATGCGTACGCGTCCGCTGAAGGTGGCGCTGCTGGGCTGTGGTGTGGTCGGCTCAGAGGTGGCGCGCATCATGACGACGCACGCCGACGACCTCGCCGCGCGCATCGGCGCCCCGGTGGAGCTCGCCGGGGTCGCCGTGCGCCGCCCCGGGAAGGTGCGCGCCGGGATCCCCGACGAGCTGGTCACCACCGACGCCACCGCGCTGGTCAAACGCGGCGACATCGACGTGGTCGTCGAGGTCATCGGCGGCATCGAGCCGGCGCGCGCCCTGATCACCACCGCGTTCGAGCACGGCGCCTCCGTCGTCTCCGCCAACAAGGCGCTCCTCGCCGAGGACGGGGCGACGCTCTACGCCGCCGCCGAGCAGCACGGCCGCGACCTGTACTTCGAAGCGGCCGTCGCGGGCGCGATCCCGCTGATCAGGCCGCTGCGCGAGTCCCTCGCGGGCGACAAGGTCAACCGCGTCCTCGGCATCGTCAACGGCACGACCAACTTCATCCTGGACAAGATGGACACGTCCGGGGCCGGCTACTCGGAGGCGCTGGACGAGGCGACCGCCCTGGGGTACGCCGAAGCGGATCCCACCGCCGACGTCGAAGGGTTCGACGCGGCCGCCAAGGCCGCCATCCTGGCCGGGATCGCCTTCCACACCCGCGTACGGCTCGACGACGTCTACCGCGAGGGCATGACCGAGGTCACCGCCGCCGACTTCGCCTCCGCCAAGCGCATGGGCTGCACCATCAAGCTGCTCGCCATCTGCGAGCGCGCCGCCGACGGCCAGTCCGTCACCGCGCGCGTGCACCCCGCGATGATCCCGCTCAGCCACCCGCTGGCGTCGGTCCGCGAGGCGTACAACGCGGTGTTCGTCGAGGCCGAGGCCGCCGGCCGGCTCATGTTCTACGGCCCCGGCGCGGGCGGCTCGCCGACCGCCTCCGCGGTCCTCGGCGACCTCGTCGCCGTCTGCCGCAACAAGCTCGCCGAGGCAACGGGGCCCGGCGAATCCGTGTACACCCAGCTGCCCGTGAGCCCCATGGGCGACGTGGTGACGCGGTACCACATCAGCCTCGACGTGGCCGACAAGCCGGGCGTCCTCGCCCAGGTCGCGACGGTCTTCGCCGAGCACGGCGTATCCATCGATACGGTGCGCCAGCAGGGCAAGGACGGCGAGGCATCGCTCGTCGTCGTCACCCACCGCGCGCCCGACGCCGCCCTGTCCGGGACCGTCGAGGCGCTGCGCAAGCTCGACACCGTGCGCGGTGTCGCCAGCATCATGCGTGTTGAAGGGGAGTAAGGGACCCATGACCACCAACGGCACCCACCAGTGGCGCGGCATCATCGAGGAGTACCGGGACCGCCTTCCGGTCACGGACACGACGCCCGTCGTCACGCTCCGTGAGGGTGGCACGCCGCTCGTCCCGGCGCAGGTCCTCTCCGAGCGCACGGGCTGCGAGGTGCACCTCAAGGTCGAGGGCGCCAACCCCACCGGGTCCTTCAAGGACCGCGGTATGACGATGGCCATCACCCGGGCCAAGGAGGAGGGCGCGCAGGCCGTCATCTGCGCCTCCACCGGCAACACCTCCGCGTCCGCCGCCGCCTATGCGGTGCGCGCCGGGATGGTCTGCGCCGTGCTCGTCCCGCAGGGGAAGATCGCGCTCGGCAAGATGGGCCAGGCGCTGGTCTACGGCTCGAAGATCCTCCAGGTCGACGGCAACTTCGACGACTGCCTGAACCTGGCCCGCCGCCTGTCCGAGAACTATCCGGTGGCGCTGGTCAATTCGGTCAACCCGTACCGCATCGAGGGCCAGAAGACCGCCTCCTTCGAGATCGTCGACGCGCTCGGCGACGCCCCCGACATCCATGTGCTCCCCGTGGGCAACGCCGGCAACATCACGGCGTACTGGAAGGGGTACACCGAGTACGCCGGCGACAAGATGGCCTCCCGGACGCCCCGCATGTGGGGCTTCCAGGCATCCGGATCCGCGCCGATCGTGCGCGGCGAGGTCGTCAAGGACCCCTCCACGATCGCCACCGCGATCCGGATCGGCAACCCTGCCTCCTGGAAGCAGGCGCTCGCCGCGCGCGACGAGTCGGGCGGCTTCATCGACGAGGTGACGGACCGTGAGATCCTGCGTGCCTACCGCCTGTTGGCCTCGCAGGAGGGCGTCTTCGTCGAGCCGGCGTCGGCCGCGTCCGTCGCCGGTCTGCTGAAGGCCGCGGAGCAGGGCAAGGTCGACCCGGGCCAGAAGATCGTGTGCACGGTCACCGGCAACGGCCTGAAGGACCCCGACTGGGCCGTCGCCGGAGCACCCCAGCCGGTCACCGTCCCGGTGGACGCCGCGGCAGCGGCCGAGCGTCTCGGCCTGGCCTAGAGCCTTCGGCCCTGTCCGGCCCCGACCGGCCGGGCAGGTGCCCTCGGGCCGGGTCCCGCCGAGCGGGATCCGGCTCAAAGCCCCCTGGTGGCCGCCCGGTTGCCCTACTGGACAGTACGGCAACCGGGACAACGGCCCACGCAGGGGCACAGGGGGGCCGCGACACGCATCGTGCGCCTCCTGTGCGCCCTATGTCGCGGGTGAACCTTCCTTCGATAGGCTGTACCCGAACCCGCCCCGCCGCATATGCCGCGGTGTTGTTGCCATTGAGGCCATCGGGTGTTCGTCCTCTCGAACAAATCTCGTACATCTCACAGTTCAGAACCAAGGAGAGTCGTCGAGCGATGGCCGGTCCAGCGTTCCGTGCCGCCGCCGTCCGGGTGCGCGTCCCCGCCACCAGCGCCAACCTCGGTCCGGGCTTCGACGCCCTCGGGCTGTCGCTCGGCCTGTACGACGACGTCGTCGTCCGGGTCGCGGATTCCGGTCTGCACATCGACATCGCGGGCGAGGGCGCCGAGACGCTGCCCCGCGACGAGAGCCACCTGCTCGTGCGCTCCCTGCGCACCGCCTTCGACCTGCTCGGCGGGCAGCCGCGCGGCCTCGAGGTCGTCTGCGCCAACCGCATCCCGCACGGCCGCGGCCTCGGTTCGTCCTCGGCCGCCATCTGCGCCGGCATCGTCGCCGCGCGCGCCGTGACCATAGGCGGCGACGCGAAGCTCGACGACGCGGCGCTGCTGGAGCTCGCCACCGAGATCGAGGGGCACCCCGACAACGTGGCCGCCTGTCTGCTCGGCGGCTTCACCCTGGCCTGGACCGAGGCCGGAGCGGCCCGCGCGATCAGGATGGACCCCACCGATTCCGTCGTTCCGGTGGTTTTCGTCCCCGCGAAGCCGGTGCTGACCGAGACGGCCCGCGGACTGCTGCCGCGCACCGTCCCGCACGTCGACGCCGCGGCGAACGCGGGCCGCGCGGCGCTGCTGGTCGAGGCCCTGACCAGGCGCCCCGAGCTGCTGCTGCCCGCCACCGAGGACCGGCTGCACCAGGAGTACCGCGCCCCCGCCATGCCGGAGAGCGTCGAGCTGGTCAACCGACTGCGCGCCGACGGCGTCCCTGCAGTCATCTCCGGTGCGGGCCCCACGGTGCTCGCGCTGGCCGAGGGCGGTGTGGCCGACAAGGTCGCACAGCTGGCGGGCGAGGGATGGGCGGCCAACCGGCTCGCCTTCGACGCCGCGGGCGCGAGCGTTCTGCCGCTGGCGCCCCAGTGACACGCGATTGCCGGTGAGTGAGAGGGGGAATGTTTGTTGGAGCCGGTAGTGTTAACCTCAAGTCTGCAACCGTCGTCATCGCGACGCGGTGCTGCGTGTCCCTCATCGGGACCACCATTCTTCCGAGAGCCTCCCACACTGCCTGAGCAGCCTGCCTGAGCAGTTCGAGCACGCTCCGGAACCGGCACGACACCCCTCGCTTTTCCCAGGAGTGGGCCGAGCAGGGGGACCTCGGGCCGGGCTTGCACGTATGCATGTATATCTCCGCCGTTGATCTGCACCGGCGGGACCACCGCTCCGACACGGTCCGCAACGACGGGCCGATGCCGGACAGCACAACCGGTCGCCGAGCCAGAAGGCCGACGTCCGCTCCAGGGAAGGACCCTTCGTGAGCGACACCACCGATCTGATGGGCGTGACTGCCGACAACAACGTCGACACCGCCGCGCCCGCCGCAGGTGCTGCCTCCGGCACCACCGCACGGCGCCGCCGCTCCGGCACCGGCCTCGAGGGCATGGTCCTGGCCGAGCTGCAGCAGGTCGCGTCCGGCCTCGGCATCAGGGGCACTGCGCGCATGCGCAAGAGCCAGCTGATCGAGGTCATCAAGGAGGCGCAGGCCGGCACCGGGGCCTCTCCGGCGAAGAGCGAAGCCGCCGGCGAGGCGCCGGCGAAGCCGAAGCGCCGCACCACCTCCAAGGCGCGTACGGGCGAGGACTCCGCCGCCCCGGCCGAGGAGAAGGCCGACAAGGCCGACAAGGCCGTCGCCCAGCAGCAGATCGAGATCCCGGGCCAGCCGGCTGGGGGCATCTCCCAGGCCGCGGGCTCTGGGGGAGACGAGCAGCCGGCCGGTGAGCGCCGTCGTCGTCGTGCCACCGCCCAGGCGGGCAGCCCCGACACCCGTACCGAGGCGCGCACCGACACGGCCGTCGACGTCAAGACCGACGTCAGGACGGACCTCAGGACCGAGCAGCAGGGCGAGGCCAAGGCCGAGACCGCTGTCGGCGCCCAGGACGGCGAGGGCCGCCGGGACCGCCAGGAGCGCGGTCAGCGCGGCGAGCGCCGCGATCGCGGTGAGCGCGGTGAGCGTCAGCGCGGCCGCGGCAAGGGCGACGACCAGCAGGGCGGCCAGCGCCAGCAGCGCCAGGGCGGCCAGCAGGGCCAGCAGGGCGGCGGCGCGCAGGACGACTTCGACGAGGACGGCGGCGGCCGGCGCGGACGCCGCGGCCGCTACCGCGACCGCCGCGGCCGCCGCGGCCGTGACGACTTCGCGACCGGCGAGCCGCAGGTCTCCGAGGACGACGTCCTGATCCCCGTCGCGGGCATCCTGGACATCCTCGACAACTACGCGTTCATCCGGACCTCCGGCTACCTGCCCGGCCCGAACGACGTGTACGTCTCCCTCGCCCAGGTCCGCAAGAACGGCCTGCGCAAGGGCGACCACGTCACCGGTGCCGTGCGCCAGCCCAAGGAGGGCGAGCGCCGCGAGAAGTTCAACGCGCTGGTCCGCCTCGACTCGGTCAACGGCATGGCGCCGGAATCGGGCCGCGGCCGCCCCGAGTTCAACAAGCTGACCCCGCTGTACCCGCAGGACCGCCTCCGCCTGGAGACCGACCCGGGTGTGCTGACCACGCGGATCATCGACCTCGTGTCGCCGATCGGCAAGGGCCAGCGCGGCCTGATCGTGGCCCCGCCGAAGACCGGCAAGACCATGATCATGCAGGCGATCGCCAACGCGATCACCCACAACAACCCCGAGTGCCACCTGATGGTCGTCCTCGTCGACGAGCGTCCGGAAGAGGTCACCGACATGCAGCGGTCGGTCAAGGGCGAGGTCATCTCCTCGACCTTCGACCGCCCCGCGGAGGACCACACCACCGTCGCCGAGCTGGCCATCGAGCGCGCCAAGCGTCTCGTCGAGCTGGGTCACGACGTGGTCGTCCTGCTCGACTCGATCACCCGCCTGGGCCGTGCGTACAACCTGGCGGCCCCGGCCTCCGGGCGCATCCTGTCCGGTGGTGTCGACTCGACCGCGCTGTACCCGCCGAAGCGCTTCTTCGGTGCCGCGCGCAACATCGAGGACGGCGGCTCGCTGACCATCCTGGCCACCGCGCTGGTCGACACCGGATCGCGCATGGACGAGGTGATCTTCGAGGAGTTCAAGGGCACCGGCAACGCCGAACTCAAGCTCGACCGGAAGCTCGCCGACAAGCGCATCTTCCCCGCGGTGGACGTCGACGCGTCCGGCACCCGCAAGGAGGAGATCCTGCTCGGCAGCGACGAGCTCTCCATCACCTGGAAGCTGCGCCGCGTGCTGCACGCGCTGGACCAGCAGCAGGCGATCGAGCTGCTGCTGGACAAGATGAAGCAGACGAAGTCGAACGCCGAGTTCCTGCTCCAGATCCAGAAGACCACTCCCGGCGTCGCCAACGGCAACGACTGAGAGATCTTCGCCTCGGCAGCCGGGACCGACCACGGGCCCGGCGCCGGCCGGCCCGTGTGCCCACCGTGCGACGCGCGGTGGGCACACGCCGTTCTCAGGGACTTCTCAGACGGCCGTGCAACCCTTTCGGGCGCTTCACCGTCTGTCACCCCGGGGGCAGCGGTTCGACGGAGTCGAGGAGACCATGACCGAGAGCGGCGGCGGCCGGATACGCCCAGGGGGCGTGGGGGGATCCTCGAGCGGCACGGCCCGCGGGAAGCCCTCGGCGGGCCGCAGGCTGTGGAGCGCCGCGGCATGGTCGGCGGCCGTGCTCGTCCTGATCGGCGGCTCCGGCCTGGGGTACGTGTACGTCAAGGTCGACGGGAACCTCGAGGGCGTCGACATCAACCAGGCCCTCGGCACCGACCGCCCGAAGAACATCGACAACGGCTCCATGGACATCCTGGTCCTGGGCTCCGACTCCCGAGCCGGCGCGAACGGCGCGTACGGCACCGACGAAGGCGCCGCCCGCTCCGACACCGCGATGGTCGTGCACGTCTACCAGGGCCACGAGAAGGCAAGCGTGGTCTCCATACCGCGCGACACGCTCGTCGAGCGGCCCGAGTGCACCGACGCCGAGGGCGCCGTCCGCGCCGGAGCGCACCGCGCGATGTTCAACACGGCGTACGAGGTCGGCGGCCCGGCCTGCGCCGTCAAGACCGTCGAGGCCATGTCCGGCATCCGCATGGACCACTACATCGAGGTCGACTTCACCGGCTTCACGAAGCTGATCGACGAACTCGGCGGCGTGGAGATCACCACGACGCGCCCCATCGACGATCCCAAGAGCCACCTCAGCCTGACGCCCGGCACCCACACGCTCGACGGCGAACAGTCCCTGGGCCTCGTCCGCACCCGCAAGAGCGTCGGCGACGGCAGCGACCTGGGGCGCATCCAGCTCCAGCAGGCGTTCATGAAGGCGTTCATCGACCAGGTGAAGAACGTCGGCGTCTTCAGCAACCCGAAGAAGCTGCTGGACCTCGCGGACACCGGAAGCAAGGCGATCACCCCGGACTCCGAGCTCGACTCCGTCAACGAGCTCGTCGGCTTCGCCCGCGGGCTGAGCGCCCTCGGCGCCGAGGACGTCCACATGGTCACGATGCCGGTCCGCTACGACCCGCTCGACCCGAACCGCGTCGTCCCCGTCGAGAGCGGAGCCACACAGGTGTGGCGGGCGCTCAAGCAGGACAAGCCGATCCCCGCCGCCGCGCTGCGGGACTCCGCCGGCGACAAGGGCGAGGCCGCCGAGGTGGTCAGCGGCGGGTGACGGCCCCGCGCACGACGGCTCCGCGGACGACGGCCCGGCGGGCGACGGCTGGGCGCACGACGGCTCTGCGGACGACGGCCACCGCGGCACGGTCAGGCGGCCGCGAAAGCCGTCCGTACCCGCCGAAGAGGCCCGGAATACATCGGGCCGCACCCCGGTTTTGGGAGATACGGCCGGTCCTGGCAGACTGGTACGTCGGCCCCGGTTCACGTACGAGCAATCCGCGCGTACGACCCGGTGCCCTCCCGAATCTAGGAGACACCTTGAAGCGCGACATCCACCCCGAGTACGTCGAGACCCAGGTCAGCTGCACCTGCGGTGCGTCGTTCACCACCCGTAGCACGATCGAGAGCGGCAACATCCGCGCCGAGGTCTGCTCCGAGTGCCACCCGTTCTACACGGGCAAGCAGAAGATCCTCGACACCGGTGGCCGTGTGGCCCGCTTCGAGGCCCGCTTCGGCAAGGCTGCCGGCTCCGCCAAGAAGTAGCGAGCCACTGCGCCGGTCGTCGGCCGCCCTCCCGGGGGCGGCCGGGACCGGCGCTTTGTCCGTTCTGAGCAGCAGCCACCCCACGTGTACGGAACCAGGAGCCCGGAGATGTTCGAAGCGGTCGAGGAACTGGTCGGCGAGCACGCCGACCTCGAGAAGAAGCTCGCCGACCCTTCGGTCCACGCGGACCAGGCGAACGCGCGCCGACTCAACAAGCGCTACGCCGAGCTGACGCCCATCGTCGGCACGTACCGCTCCTGGAAGCAGGCCGGTGAGGACATCGAGACGGCTCGTGAGTTCGCGCAGGACGACCCCGACTTCGCCGCCGAGGTGAAGGACCTGGAGAAGCAGCGCGAGGAGCTCACCGAGAAGCTGCGGCTGCTGCTCGTCCCGCGCGACCCCAGCGACGACAAGGACGTCATCCTCGAGGTCAAGGCGGGCGCGGGCGGCGACGAGTCCGCCCTGTTCGCCGGCGACCTGCTGCGCATGTACCTGCGCTACGCCGAGCGCGTCGGCTGGAAGACGGAGATCATCGACGCCACCGAGTCCGAGCTGGGCGGCTACAAGGACGTCCAGGTCGCCGTGAAGACCAAGGGCGGCCAGGGCGCGACCGAGCCCGGGCAGGGCGTGTGGGCGCGGCTGAAGTACGAGGGCGGCGTGCACCGCGTGCAGCGCGTGCCGGCCACCGAGTCCCAGGGCCGCATCCACACCTCCGCGGCCGGTGTGCTCGTCACGCCGGAGGCCGAGGAGATCGACGTCGAGATCCACGCCAACGACCTGCGGATCGACGTCTACCGTTCCTCCGGCCCCGGTGGCCAGTCCGTCAACACGACCGACTCCGCCGTGCGCATCACGCACCTGCCGACCGGCATCGTCGCCTCCTGCCAGAACGAGAAGAGCCAGCTCCAGAACAAGGAGCAGGCGATGCGTATCCTGCGCTCCAGGCTGCTCGCGGCCGCGCAGGAGGAGGCGGAGAAGGAGGCGGCGGACGCCCGTCGCAGCCAGGTCCGCACCGTCGACCGGTCCGAGAAGATCCGGACGTACAACTTCCCGGAAAACCGGATCTCGGACCACCGCGTCGGCTTCAAGGCGTACAACTTGGACCAGGTGCTCGACGGGGATCTCGACGCCGTGATCCAGGCGTGCGTCGACGCGGACTCCGCGGCGAAGCTCGCGGCCGCGCAGTAGCCCGCGATCAGTCCCACGAGCGTCACAGGAAGGGTGGGCGCGTGAACCTGCTGCTTGCCGAGGTGGCCCAGGCCACCCAGCGGCTGGCCGACGCCGGCGTGCCGTCGCCGCGCTTCGACGCGGAGGAGCTGGCCGCTTACGTCCACGGTGTGAAGCGCGGAGAGCTCCACACCGTCAAGGACGCGGACTTCGACGCCCGTTACTGGGAGGCCGTCGCGCGCCGTGAGGCGCGCGAGCCGCTGCAGCACATCACCGGACGGGCCTTCTTCCGCTTCCTGGAGCTCCAGGTCGGACCCGGCGTCTTCGTGCCGCGGCCCGAGACCGAGTCGGTGGTCGGCTGGGCCATAGAGGCCGTACGCGCCATGGACGTCGTCGAGCCGCTCATCGTCGACCTGTGCACGGGATCGGGCGCGATCGCGCTGGCCATGGCGCAGGAGGTGCCGCGCTCGCGGGTGCACGCCGTGGAGCTGTCCGAGGACGCCCTCACGTGGACGCGCAAGAACGCCGAGGGGTCCAGGGTCACCGTCCACCAGGGCGACGCCCTGAGCGCTCTGCCCGAGCTCGACGGCCAGGTCGACCTGGTGATCTCCAACCCGCCGTACATCCCGCTCACCGAGTGGGAGTACGTCGCCCCCGAAGCCCGTGACCACGACCCGCAAATGGCGTTGTTCTCCGGCGAGGACGGCCTCGACACCATCCGTGGCATCGAGCGCACCGCGCACCGGCTGCTGCGGCCCGGCGGCCTCGTCGTCGTCGAGCACGCCGACACCCAGGGCGGCCAGGTGCCGTGGATCTTCAACGAGGAATCCGGCTGGGCCGACGCCGCCGACCATCCGGATCTGAACAACCGGCCGCGGTTCGCGACCGCGCGCAAGGCGATGCCATGACGGCGTCGGCCCCGGGGGCGCCGAAGACGCCCGCAGTAAGTGAGCCGAAGGGGTTCGGCGCCGCCGAAAGCGAGTGGGGGCACCCCCGGACGGGGTCTGGGGGAGACCGGGCACGGTCGGCCGTCGGCGGGGTCGTCGGCGCCCCGGAGAAGAACCGAGTGACCAGGAAAAGGGAGGCCCGCTGATGGCTCGCCGATACGACTGCAACGACGCGACGGACCGCACCACCGGGCTGCGCGAAGCCGCCTCCGCGGTCCGCCGCGGCGAGCTCGTCGTGCTGCCCACCGACACCGTGTACGGGATCGGGGCCGACGCCTTCACCTCCGAGGCCGTGGCCGACCTGCTGGCGGCCAAGGGGCGCGGCCGCAACATGCCCACACCCGTCCTCATCGGCTCCCCGAACACCCTGCACGGGCTCGTCACGGACTTCTCCGAGCAGGCGTGGGAGCTCGTCGACGCCTTCTGGCCGGGCGCGCTGACCCTTGTCGCCAAGCACCAGCCCTCGCTGCAGTGGGACCTCGGCGACACCCGGGGGACCGTCGCGATCCGTATGCCGTTGCACCCGGTCGCCATCGAACTGCTCACCGAGGTGGGCCCGATGGCGGTCTCCAGCGCCAATCTCACGGGACACCCCTCGCCCGAGGACTGCGACGCCGCGCAGGAGATGCTCGGCGACTCCGTCTCCGTCTACCTCGACGGCGGCCCGACCCCGGGCATCGTGCCGTCCTCCATCGTCGACGTCACCGGCAAGGTCCCGGTCCTGCTGCGCGAGGGAGCGCTCTCGGCGGACGAGCTGCGCAAGGTCGTACCCGACCTCGAGGTGGCTCCGTGAGGCGAGCGAGCAACCGGGGGCGGGCCCAGTGACCGCCCCTGAGGGGCGTGGCATAGCGGAGACCGGCAGAACGGAGTCGACCTTCCGCATCCTCCACGTCAGCACCGGCAACGTCTGCCGCTCGCCCATCACCGAGCGGCTGACCCGCCATGCCCTGAGCGACCGCCTCGGCGACCCCCTCACGGGCGGCCTCATCGTGGAGAGCGCCGGCACCTGGGGCCACGAGGGCGCCCCCATGGAGGCCAACGCGGAGATCGTCCTCGCGGACTTCGGCGCCGACGCCAGCGGCTTCGTCGGCCGCGAACTGCTCGACGAGCACGTCATCCGCGCGGACCTGGTCCTCACCGCGACCCGCGACCACCGGGCCCAGGTGATCTCGATGGGGCACTCGGCGGGCCTGCGGACCTTCACGCTCAAGGAGTTCACCCGGCTCGTGCGGGCCATCGACCCGGCCACGCTGCCCCACCCGCGGGAGGACGGCATGGTCGAGCGCGCGCGTGCGCTGGTGCGCGCGGCCGCGGCTCTACGCGGGTGGCTGCTGGCTCCGAGCCCGGACGCGGATGAGGTGTTCGACCCGTACGGCGCCCCGATCACGTTCTTCCGTTCGATCGGCGACGAGATCCACCAGGCGCTGGACCCCGTGGTCACCGCGCTCACGGGTGTGGAGTCGCGGCGCTGACGTCCGGCGCGCCGCACCGGGTGGTGCCCCGCGGCGGCCGGCCGAACCGGCCCGGCCGTACACCGCGCGCACACCCCGCCCCGGTCCTACATTGGAGGTGCCGCAGCGCCCCGACGACGACCGGAGCCGTCATGTCCGTGACCCCTGAAGTGCGTTCCGTACCGGCCGTCTACGACAGCCCGTCCTTCGAGGCGCTGCGCCGCCAGGATCCGCAGGCCGCCGACATCCTCCTCGGCGAGGCGCAGCGACAGGCCGCCTCGCTGCAGCTCATCGCGGCGGAGAACTTCACCTCGCCCGCGGTCCTCGCGGCCCTCGGCTCGCCCCTCGCGAACAAGTACGCCGAGGGTTATCCGGGGGCCCGCCACCACGGCGGCTGCGAGCTGGTGGACGCCGCCGAACGGCTCGCCGTCGAACGGGCGATGACCCTGTTCGGTGCCGAACACGCCAATGTGCAGCCGCACTCGGGGTCCTCGGCGGTGCTGGCGGCGTACGCGGCGCTGCTGAGGCCCGGCGACACCGTCCTCGCGATGGGGCTGCCGTACGGCGGGCACCTCACGCACGGCTCGCGGGCGAACTTCTCGGGGCGCTGGTTCGACTTCGTCGCGTACGGCGTCGACGCCGAGACCGGCCTCATCGACTACGACCAGGTGCGCCACCTGGCGCGCCAGCACCGGCCGAAGGCGATCGTCTGCGGTTCGATCTCCTACCCGCGCCACCCCGACTACGCGGCCTTCCGCGAGATCGCCGACGAGGTGGGCGCGTATCTGATCGCCGACGCGGCGCACCCCATCGGTCTGGTGGCGGGCGGCGCGGCACCCAGCCCCGTCCCGTACGCCGACGTGGTCTGCGCCACCACGCACAAGGTGCTGCGCGGCCCGCGCGGCGGCATGATCCTGTGCGGGGCCGAGCTGGCGGACCGCATCGACCGCGCGGTGTTCCCGTTCACGCAGGGCGGCGCGCAGATGCACACGATCGCGGCCAAGGCCGTCGCCTTCGGCGAGGCGGCGACGCCCGCGTACCGCGCGTACGCCCATCAGGTGGTCGCCAACGCCAGGGCGCTCGCCGAGGCCCTCGCGGCCGAGGGCTTCGCGGTCCTGACGGGCGGCACGGACACGCACATCATCGGCGCGGACCCGGCCGGTCTCGGCGTCGACGGCCGCACCGCGCGGGGCCGGCTGGCCGCCGCCGGCATGGTGCTCGACACATGTGCCCTCCCCTACGGGGACGGCCGCGGCATCCGGCTCGGGACGGCCGCGGTCACCACGCAGGGCATGGGCCGGCCGGAGATGGCGCGGATCGCGACGCTGTTCGGGGCGGCGGTTCGCGAGGACGGGCGGGTACTCGACCGGGTACGGGAGCTGACCGGGAGCTTCCCGCCGTATCCCCGCTGACGTCGAGCGGAGGCTGTGGAGGCCGTGCAACTGTCGGCCCTTCCCAGTCGTCCCATGTCTTAAGGTGTGGAGCGGCGCGTCGTCCAACCCATGGGGAATCAGTGCGCGAGTACCTGCTGACGCTCTGTGTCACGGTCGCAGTGACTTATCTGCTGACCGGACCGGTGCGGAAGTTCGCCATCGCCGCCGGCGCGATGCCGGAGATCCGTGCGCGTGACGTGCACCGGGAACCGACACCGCGGCTCGGCGGTATCGCCATGTTCGGCGGCCTGTGCGCCGGTCTGCTCTTCGCGGACCACCTGGCGAACCTCAACGACGTCTTCGAGCTGTCGAACGAACCGCGTGCCCTGCTGTCGGGCGCGGCTCTGATCTGGCTGATCGGCGTCCTCGACGACAAGTTCGAGATCGACGCGCTGATCAAGCTCGGCGGGCAGATGATCGCCGCCGGGGTCATGGTCGTGCAGGGCCTGACCATCCTGTGGATCCCGGTGCCCGGTGTCGGCACCGTCTCACTGACCGCCTGGCAGGGCAATCTCCTGACGGTCGCGCTGGTGGTCCTCACCATCAACGCGGTCAACTTCGTCGACGGCCTCGACGGGCTCGCGGCCGGGATGGTGTGCATCACCTCCGGCGCGTTCTTCATGTACGCCTACCGCCTCTGGTACGGCTACGGGATCGAGTCCGCCGCCCCCGCGACGCTGTTCGCCGCGATCCTGATGGGCATGTGCCTGGGCTTTCTGCCGCACAACATGCACCCGGCGCGGATCTTCATGGGCGACTCGGGGTCCATGCTGATCGGTCTGGTGCTGGCGGCCGGCGCCATCTCCATCACGGGCCAGGTCGACCCCGACCGGCTGGGCATCTTCGTGGGCGGCGAGCGTGAGGCGACGCACGCGATGCTCCCGGTCTTCATCCCGCTGCTGCTGCCGCTGACGATCACGGCGCTGCCGGTCGCGGACCTCCTGCTGGCGATCGTGCGCCGCACGTGGCGCGGCCAGTCGCCGTTCGCGGCGGACCGCGGCCACCTCCACCACCGCCTGCTGGAGATCGGCCACTCCCACAGCCGCGCGGTGCTGATCATGTACTTCTGGTCGGCGCTGATCGCGTTCGGCACGGTCGCGTACTCGGTGCACTCGGCGTCGATGTGGATCGTGCTGGTGATCGTGGCGCTGAGCGCGGTGGGCCTGGTGCTGCTGCTCCTGCCGCGCTTCACGCCGAGGGCGCCGCGGTGGGCGGAGTCCTTCGTCCCGCCGCGCTACCGCCGCCGCGGGCCGGCGAGGGGGGCGCTCACGCCGCCGCCGGGCACGTCGTCCCCGTCGTACGAGGACGAGGAGCGGGTCCCGGTGGGCGTGGGGGTCAGCGGCGTGAACGGAGCGACGGCGATCGGCGGCCGTTCCCGCTTCCGCGAACGGGACAACGCGGGCTCGGCGCGCTGAGCCCCGGGCCCGGTGCGTCGTTATCCGGCCTGCTGCCTGAGGGATCCGGGCATTCGCGACACCCTCGTTCCGGTGAAAGCCGCCGACGTGCCGCACGGGCGTGCCCTAATAGCAGGTAATGCGGCGTTTTGTCGTGCACACACGCGCAGCCTCACTCTCATGTGTGAGAGTTGGCACACCCCTGGGTAAAGACCTCATCAAATAGTTTGTGATACCGTTCACGAGACCCGGAGACAGCGCCGAAGGACCGTAGTGCGACGGTCCGTTGGCCCCCGAGGCCCATCTCGGGACCGGGCCTACGCTCGTCCATGACGACACCACTGCCCCCACCAGCAAGCGGAGCTGCCGCCATGCCGTCCAACGACGCACGCTCACTTCTTCCCACCGTCGTACCCACCGCTGCCGCCGGCGTGATCGCCGCTGTGATCAGTGGGGTGGTCGCCGGTGGAAAGGGTGCGCTGGGCGCGGTCGTGGCTGCCGCGGTGGTCATTCTCTTCATGGGGATCGGCGTTCTCGTCCTGCAGCGGACCGCAAAGCAGTTCCCGCACCTTTTCCAGGCAATGGGCCTGATGCTCTACACGACGCAGCTGCTCGTGCTGTTCGTCTTCGTCGCGGTCTTCAAGGACACGACGCTGTTCAACCCCAAGGCCTTCGCTGTGACGCTGGTCGCGGCCACGGTCGTCTGGGTGGCGGCTCAGGCCCGCGCCCACATGAAGGCCAAGATCCTCTACGTTGAGCCGGAACCGTCTGATTCCCGTCAGGGCGAGAAGACGGGGTCCTCGACGTGACAGGTAGGGCCGGGATAAATGCCCGTTCGAGACCCTGCTATCGTCCGGTGCCAACTGCGGCACTGCGGGCGCGGGCATCCGAGCTGACGCCTGCTCGATCGCGAGGCTTTGATGCCTGAGAGCCGCCCCCACATCCGAAACACCAGTCCGGTGCCGACTCGCGGCTGCGCGCCGCTCCGACACAACGAGGTTGCCGAACCCATGCGTCACGCCGAAGGAGCCCGCGGTGAGTGCTGAACAGACCACGCTCGCCTTTGACTGGAGCTGCCGCATCCTGGCCGACAACGGCTGTGGCTTTCCGGCGCCGGGCCTGCACTCCTTCCTCTTCAAGCCGATCTTTCACGTAGGCGGCTTCGAGTTCAACAAGGTGATGCTGCTCGCGCTGATCACCACGCTGCTGATCGTCACGTTCTTCACGATGGCGTTCGGCAAGGCGAAGGTCGTGCCGGGCAAGCTGCAGATGATCGGCGAGGCCGGCTACGACTTCGTACGCCGCGGCATCGTCTACGAGACCCTCGGCAAGCGCGAGGGCGAGAAGTACGTCCCGCTCATGGTCTCGATCTTCTTCTTCGTCTGGATCATGAACGTCTGGTCCGTCGTCCCGCTGGCGCAGTTCCCGGTGTCGTCGATCATCGCCTACCCGGCCGTGCTCGCCCTGCTGGTCTACGTGATCTGGGTGTCGCTGACCTTCAAGCGTCACGGCTTCGTCGGCGGCTGGAAGAACATCACCGGCTACGACAACTCGCTCGGCCCGATCAAGTGGCTGGTCTCGTTCATCGAGTTCTTCTCGAACCTGCTCGTCCGCCCGTTCACGCACGCGGTGCGACTCTTCGCCAACATGTTCGCCGGTCACCTGATGCTGGTGATGTTCACCGTCGCCTCCTGGTACCTGCTGAACAGCTACATGATCCCGGCCGCCGGTGTCTCGTTCGTGATGACCATGGCCATGATCGTCTTCGAGCTCTTCGTGCAGGCCGTCCAGGCGTACGTCTTCGTCCTCCTGGCCTGCACCTACATTCAGGGCGCTCTCGCCGAGCACCACTGAGCCTCAGCACGGACCCCGAAAACGTCCGGTGGTCAACCCCCACCGGTCCGTACATGAAAAGGAAGAATCAGCATGGCTGCCACTGAGACCCTCGCCCAGGTCACCGGTTCGCTCGGCTCCATCGGCTACGGCCTCGCCGCGATCGGCCCCGGCATCGGCGTCGGCATCGTCTTCGGCAACGGCACCCAGGCCCTGGCCCGTCAGCCCGAGGCTGCCGGCCTGATCCGTGCCAACCAGATCCTGGGCTTCGCCTTCTGTGAGGCGCTCGCCCTGATCGGCATCGTTATGCCGTTCGTGTTCGGTCAGTAATCACGTCTCACTGACGACACTTTTCGACGAAAGGCACTGATGTGATCGCCAACATCGTTCAGCTGGCGGCCACGGAGGAGCAGAACCCGCTCCTTCCGCCGGGCCCCGAGCTGCTCGTCGGCACGATCGCCTTCGCCATCGTCTTCTTCTTCTTCGCGAAGAAGCTCCTCCCGAACATCAACCGTGTTCTCGAAGAGCGTCGCGAAGCCATCGAAGGCGGCATGGAGAAGGCCGACGCGGCCAAGATCGAGGCCGAAAGCGTCCTGGAGCAGTACAAGGCCCAGCTCGCCGAGGCCCGCCACGAGGCCGCACGGCTGCGCCAGGAAGCCACCGAGCAGGGCACCGCGATCATCGCTGAGATGAAGGCGGAAGGCCAGCGGCAGCGTGAGGAGATCATCGCGGCCGGCCACGCCCAGATCGAGGCCGACCGCAAGGCCGCGGCCGCGGCGCTGCGTCAGGACGTGGGCAAGCTCGCCACCGACCTGGCCGGCAAGCTCGTCGGCGAGTCCCTCGAGGACCACGCCCGGCAGAGCCGCACCATCGACCGCTTCCTCGACGAGCTCGAGGCGAAGGCCGAGGTCGCACGATGAACGGAGCCAGCCGCGAGGCGCTGGCCGCCGCGCACGAGTCCCTCGACGCGCTGACCGACAACACGTCGGTCGACGCGGCGAAGCTCGCCGGCGAGCTGGCCGCCGTCACCGCGCTGCTCGACCGTGAGGTGTCGCTGCGTCGGGTCCTGACCGACCCGGCGCAGGCCGGCGAGGCGAAGGCCGAGCTGGCGGGCCGCGTGCTCGGCGGCCAGGTGGGCGGCGAGACCGTCGACCTGGTCAAGGGCATGGTCCGCGCCCGGTGGTCGCAGTCCCGCGACCTGGTCGACGCGCTCGAGGAGCTGGCGAACACCGCAGACCTCACGGCCGCCCAGCAGACCGGTGCGCTCGACAACGTCGAGGACGAGCTGTTCCGGTTCGGCCGGATCCTCGCGTCCAGCACCGAGCTGCGGTCCGCGCTGACCAACCGGTCCGCCACGGCCGCCGCCAAGAGCGAGCTGCTGAGCGGTCTGCTCGGCGGCAAGGCCGAGCAGGTCACCGAGCGCCTGGTCGTCCGTCTCGTCACCCACCCGCGCGGACGTAGCCTGGAAGCGGGACTCGAGTCCCTCTCCAAGCTGGCCGCGGGACGCCGGAACCGGATGGTCGCCGTCGTCACCTCCGCGGTGCCGCTGACCGACGCGCAGAAGCAGCGCCTCGGCGCGGGTCTGGCGCGGATGTACGGCCGCGAGATGCACCTGAATCTCGAGGTGGACCCCGAGGTCCTCGGCGGGATCTCGGTGCGCGTCGGTGACGAGGTCATCAACGGCACGATCTCGGAGCGGCTCGACGAGGCCAAGCGTCGGATCGCCGGCTGACCACTCAGCCGCGCACAACTGAATTGGCAAGACCAGCGGCCCGGTTGGGCCGTGCAGAGATTGCAGAAGATTCCTGGGGGTCGGCCCCCAGACCCCCAAAGAAACTTCGGGCCCAACAAGGAGAGCAGGGAACCCAGATGGCGGAGCTCACGATCCGGCCGGAGGAGATCCGGGACGCGCTGGAGAACTTTGTCCAGTCGTACCAGCCGGACGCGGCCTCGCGCGAGGAGGTCGGCACGGTCAGCCTGGCCGGCGACGGTATCGCGAAGGTCGAGGGTCTTCCCTCGGCCATGGCGAACGAGCTGCTGAAGTTCGAGGACGGCACCCTCGGTCTCGCCCTCAACCTCGAGGAGCGCGAGATCGGTGCGATCATCCTCGGTGAGTTCAGCGGTATCGAGGAAGGCCAGTCGGTCACCCGCACCGGCGAGGTGCTGTCCGTCGCCGTCGGCGAGGGCTACCTCGGCCGTGTGGTCGACCCGCTCGGCAACCCGATCGACGGTCTCGGCGAGATCGCGACCTCGGGCCGCCGCGCCCTCGAGCTGCAGGCCCCCACGGTCATGCAGCGCAAGTCGGTCCACGAGCCGATGGAGACGGGCTACAAGGCCGTCGACGCGATGACCCCGATCGGCCGTGGCCAGCGTCAGCTGATCATCGGCGACCGTCAGACCGGCAAGACCGCTCTGGCCGTCGACACGATCATCAACCAGCGCGACAACTGGCGCTCCGGCGACCCGAAGAAGCAGGTCCGCTGCATCTACGTCGCCATCGGCCAGAAGGGCTCGACCATCGCGTCCGTGCGCGGCGCCCTGGAAGAGGCCGGCGCGCTCGAGTACACGACGATCGTCGCCGCCCCGGCGTCCGACCCGGCGGGCTTCAAGTACCTCGCCCCCTACACCGGTTCGGCCATCGGCCAGCAGTGGATGTACGAGGGCAAGCACGTCCTCATCATCTTCGACGACCTCTCGAAGCAGGCCGACGCCTACCGCGCCGTGTCCCTGCTGCTGCGCCGTCCGCCGGGCCGCGAGGCCTACCCGGGTGACGTCTTCTACCTGCACTCGCGTCTGCTGGAGCGCTGCGCCAAGCTCTCCGACGACATGGGCGCCGGTTCGATGACGGGTCTGCCGATCGTCGAGACCAAGGCGAACGACGTGTCGGCGTTCATCCCGACCAACGTCATCTCCATCACCGACGGCCAGTGCTTCCTGGAGTCCGACCTGTTCAACGCCGGTCAGCGTCCGGCCCTGAACGTCGGTATCTCGGTCTCCCGTGTCGGTGGCTCCGCCCAGCACAAGGCCATGAAGCAGGTCTCCGGCCGCCTCCGTGTGGACCTCGCCCAGTTCCGTGAGCTGGAGGCGTTCGCCGCCTTCGGTTCCGACCTGGACGCCGCCTCGAAGGCCGCGCTGGAGCGCGGCAAGCGCATGGTCGAGCTGCTGAAGCAGCCGCAGTACCAGCCGATGTCCACCGAGGACCAGGTCGTCTCCGTCTGGGCCGGCACCACCGGCAAGATGGACGACGTCCCGGTGCAGGACATCCGTCGCTTCGAGCGTGAGCTGCTGGACTACCTCCACCGCGAGGAGAACGGCCTCATGACCTCGATCCGCGAGGGCGGGAAGCTGTCGGACGACACCCTGACGAAGGTCGCGGACTCCATCGCGGACTTCAAGAAGCAGTTCGAGACCTTCGACGGCAAGCTGCTCGGCGAGGACGCCCCGGCCGCCGTCAACGTCTCCAAGTGACGACGGAAGGGACCTGACTCATGGGAGCGCAGCTCCGGGTCTACAAGCGTCGCATCCGGTCCGTCACCGCGACGAAGAAGATCACCAAGGCGATGGAGATGATCGCCGCCTCGCGCATCGTCAAGGCGCAGCGCAAGGTGGCGGCCTCCACGCCGTACGCGACCGAGCTCACCCGCGCGGTCACGGCGGTGGCGACCGGATCGAACACGAAGCACCCTCTGACCACGGAGGCGGACAACCCGGCCCGTGCCGCGGTTCTGCTCATCACGAGCGACCGCGGTCTGGCCGGCGGCTACTCCTCCAACGCCATCAAGGCGGCCGACCGGCTCACCGAGCGGCTCCGCGGCGAGGGCAAGGAGGTCGACACGTACATCGTCGGCCGTAAGGGTGTCGCCTACTACGGCTTCCGTGAGCGCAAGGTCGCGGACTCGTGGACCGGGTTCACGGACAGCCCGGAATACGCGGACGCCAAGAAGGTCGCCGCCCCGCTCATCGAGGCTGTCCAGACGGACACCGCGGAGGGCGGCGTCGACGAGCTGCACATCGTCTTCACGGAATTCGTGTCGATGATGACGCAGAACCCCGTCGACAACCGGATGCTGCCGCTCAGCCTTCAGGAGGCCGCGCAGGAGACCGGCGCGAAGGGCGAGATCCTTCCGCTGTTCGACTTCGAGCCGTCGGCGGAGGACGTCCTCGACGCCCTTCTGCCGCGCTACGTCGAGAGCCGTATCTACAACGCCCTGCTGCAGGCCGCTGCCTCCGAGCACGCGGCCCGCCGCCGGGCCATGAAGTCGGCCACCGACAACGCGGGCGAGCTGATCAACACGCTCTCCCGACTTGCCAACGCGGCCCGCCAGGCCGAAATCACCCAGGAAATCAGCGAGATCGTCGGTGGCTCCAGTGCCCTGGCCGACGCGACCGCGGGGAGTGACAAGTAATGACGACCACTGTTGAGACGGCCGCCGCCACGGGCCGCGTCGCCCGGGTCATCGGCCCGGTCGTCGACGTGGAGTTCCCCGTCGACGCGATGCCGGAGATCTACAACGCGCTGCACGTCGAGGTTGCCGACCCGGCCCTCGAGGGTGCCAAGAAGACGCTGACGCTCGAGGTCGCCCAGCACCTCGGTGAGGGCCTCGTCCGCACCATCTCGATGCAGCCCACCGACGGTCTGGTCCGCCAGGCCCCGGTGACCGACACGGGCGCGGGCATCAGCGTCCCGGTCGGCGACTTCACCAAGGGCAAGGTGTTCAACACCCTCGGTGAGGTGCTGAACCTCCCGGAGGAGAACGCCAACGTCGGTGAGCGCTGGCCGATCCACCGCAAGGCCCCCGCCTTCGACCAGCTCGAGTCCAAGACCGAGATGTTCGAGACCGGCCTGAAGGTCGTCGACCTTCTCACCCCGTACGTCAAGGGTGGAAAGATCGGTCTGTTCGGTGGTGCCGGTGTCGGCAAGACCGTTCTGATCCAGGAAATGATCATGCGTGTCGCCAACCTCCACGAGGGCGTTTCCGTCTTCGCGGGTGTCGGTGAGCGTACGCGTGAGGGCAACGACCTGATCGCGGAGATGGAGGAGTCCGGCGTTCTCGACAAGACCGCGCTGGTCTTCGGTCAGATGGACGAGCCCCCGGGCACCCGTCTGCGCGTCGCCCTGGCCGGTCTGACCATGGCGGAGTACTTCCGCGATGTGCAGAAGCAGGACGTGCTCTTCTTCATCGACAACATCTTCCGGTTCACCCAGGCCGGTTCCGAGGTGTCCACCCTGCTCGGCCGTATGCCGTCCGCGGTGGGTTACCAGCCGAACCTGGCGGACGAGATGGGTCTGCTGCAGGAGCGCATCACGTCGACCCGCGGTCACTCGATCACCTCGATGCAGGCGATCTACGTCCCCGCGGACGACCTGACCGACCCGGCGCCGGCGACCACCTTCGCCCACCTCGACGCGACGACGGTTCTCTCCCGTCCGATCTCCGAGAAGGGCATCTACCCCGCGGTGGACCCGCTGGACTCCACGTCCCGCATCCTGGACCCGCGCTACATCGCGCAGGACCACTACGACGCCGCCATGCGCGTCAAGGGCATCCTGCAGAAGTACAAGGACCTCCAGGACATCATCGCGATCCTCGGTATCGACGAGCTGGGCGAGGAGGACAAGCTCGTCGTCCACCGTGCCCGTCGTGTCGAGCGCTTCCTGTCCCAGAACACCCACGCGGCGAAGCAGTTCACCGGCGTGGACGGTTCGGACGTGCCGCTGGACGAGTCGATCGCCGCGTTCAACGCGATCTGCGACGGTGAGTACGACCACTTCCCCGAGCAGGCCTTCTTCATGTGCGGTGGTCTCGAGGACCTCAAGAAGAACGCCAAGGAGCTCGGCGTCTCCTGAGTCCCCTGACTCGCTGAAGGGGGCGGGCGTCGTCCCGCCCCCTTCGTCACGCCCGTGCTGCACTCTCCGGGGGCGACCCCCGGACACCCGGCCCCTGAGCCGGGGCGGGCCGGGACGCTTCGGTGTCCCGAGCCCTACTAGACTTATGACCCAACACCCGGCAGTACCGCCGGGTGGTGACCCGAGGAGCCAACCTTGGCTGCTGAGCTGCACGTCGAGCTGGTCGCCGCGGACCGCAGTGTCTGGTCCGGCGAGGCCACCCTGGTCGTCGCGCGCACCACGTCCGGCGACATCGGCGTCATGCCCGGTCACCAGCCGCTGCTCGGTGTGCTGGAGTCGGGCCCGGTGACGATCCGCACGAGCGAGGGCGGCACCGTCGTCGCCGCCGTTCACGGTGGATTCATCTCCTTCGCCGACAACAAGCTGTCGCTGCTGGCGGAGATCGCCGAGCTGGCGGACGAGATCGATGTCCAGCGCGCCGAGCGTGCGCTGGAGCGCGCCAAGTCGGACGCGGACGCCGCCGCCGAGCGTCGTGCCGATGTCCGGTTGCGCGCGGTGGCGGTGCACTGACACCCCGCCCACAGTTTTGTCCCTCAGCCGCGGCCCGGGCTGGAGCCACTCCAGACCGTGCCGCGGCTGAGGCGATGCAGGTGCACGTGGTATTCGGTTTTACGGGACGATGCGAGGAGGTCGGTGGAGATGTTCCTCGCTCTTCTTGTGAGCGGCCTGGTCGTCCTACTGGTGGTGGTCGCGCTCTTGGTCTTCGGTCTGCGCCGGCGCCTGATCCAGCGCTCGGGCGGCACGTTCGACTGCAGCCTGCGGTGGAACGTCCCCGAGCAGGGCGACCCGTCCAGCAAGGGCTGGGTGTACGGCGTCGCCCGGTACAGCGGTGACCGGATCGAGTGGTTCAGGGTCTTCTCGTACGCCCCCCGGCCCCGGCGCATCCTGGAGCGTTCGGCGATCGAGGTGCTCGCCCGGCGTACGCCGGACAGCGAGGAGGAGCTCGCGCTGCTGTCGGACTCGATCGTGCTCGGCTGCCTGCACCGCGGCACCCGTCTGGAGCTGGCGATGAGCGAGGACGCGCTCACCGGCTTCCTCGCCTGGCTGGAGGCGGCTCCGCCCGGCCAACGCGTCAATGTGGCGTGAGTAAGGGCTCTCGTTGGTTGTGGGTCCCCCGGACGAAGTCTGAGGGAGAGCCAATGTGGCATGGGGGATGGGGCGTGATCAGGGGTTCTCGTCGGTGGGGCCCCCGGACGACGTCCGCGGGAGTCGTCCGAGACGTGACGCGGGGGCGGTGCGCACGCACCGCCCCCGCTCCTGTGCCCGCTCCCGGGACTACCCGAGGCCGCTGTTGATCGCGCTCACGAGCTCGCCGTTCGCGGTGTCGCCGCTGAACTCCCAGAAGAAGGCCCCGCCGAGCCCCTGGTTCCTCGCCCAGCCCATCTTGGACGTGACGGTGGCCGGGGTGTCGTAGCTCCACCAGTTGCTGCCGCAGTGGGCGTAGGCCGTGCCGGCGATCGTGCCGGTCGCCGGGCAGGTGGACTTCAAGACCTTGTAGTCCTCGATGCCCTGCTCGTACGTGCCGGCCGCCGGTCCGGTGGCCGAACCGCCGGGCGCCGACTGCGTCACGCCCGTCCAGCCCCGCCCGTAGAAGCCGATGCCCAGCAGCAGCTTCGACGAGGGGACGCCCTTGGCCTTGAACTTGGCGATCGCCTCGGCGGAGTTGAAGCCTGCCTGCGGGATGCCCGCGTACGAGGTGAGGGGGGAGTGCGGGGCGGTCGGGCCCTTGGCGGCCCAGGCGCCGAAGAAGTCGTACGTCATCACGTTGTACCAGTCGACGTACTGCGCGGCGCCGCCGTAGTCGGCCGCGTCGATCTTGCCGCCGGAGGAGGCGTCGGCCGTGACGGCCGCGGTGACCAGGTTGTTCGCGCCGAACTTCGCGCGCATGGCCTGCATCATGTTCCTGAAGGCCGCGGGGCCGCTGGTGTCGCACGACAGACCGCAGGCGTTCGGGTACTCCCAGTCCAGGTCGATGCCGTCGAAGACGTCGGCCCAGCGCGGGTCCTCGACCAGTTCGTAGCAGGACTGGGCGAAGGCGGCCGGGTTCGCCGCGGCCTGGCCGAAGCCGCCGGACCAGGTCCAGCCGCCGAACGACCACAGCACCTTGATGTGCGGGTACTTCGCCTTCAGCTTGCGCAGCTGGTTGAAGTTGCCGCGCAGCGGCTGGTCCCACGTGTCGGCGACGCCGTCGACGCTCTGGTCGGCCGTGTACGCCTTGTCGTAGTCGGCGTACGCGTCACCGATGGCGCACTTGCCGCCGGTCACGTTGCCGAAGGCGTAGTTGATGTGCGTGATCTTCGACGCCGACCCCGAGGTGACCAGGTTCTTCACGTGGTAGTTGCGCCCGTAGACGCCCCACTCGGTGAAGTAGCCGAGCTTGACCTTGCCGCCGGGGCCGGGGCCCGGGTCGGTGCCGCCGCCGGTGGTGCGCACGGCGCGGGCGCCGCTGACGGGGCCGGTCTGGTCGGCGGTGTCCCGGGCCTGGACGCTGTACGAGTAGTCCGTGCCGGCGGTCAGGCCCGTGTTCGTCCAGGTGGTGCCGGTGACGGTGGCGACCCTGGCGCCGTCGCGCAGGACGTCGTAGTTCTTGACGCCCTTGTCGTCGGTCGCGGCGCTCCAGCTGAGCGTGACGGAGGTGTCGGTGATGTTGCTCGCGCTCGGGGTGCCGGGGGCCGATGGCGGGTTGTCGCCGGGGACGGAGCCCCCGTCGCAGGACGCGCCGTTGAGCTTGCAGCCGGAGGGGGAGCCGGAGCCGGTGCCGTTGAAGCCGAAGGAGACGGAGGCACCGGGTGCGAGCGACCCGTTCCAGCTCTTGTTCTTCGCCGTCCAGTGAGTGCCGGAGTTCGTGACGTCCGCGTCCCAGGCGGAGCTGACGGCGGTGCCGGTGGGGAAGTCCCACTCGACGGTCCAGGAGCTGAGGGCGGTGGTGCCGGTGTTCTTCACCGTCCACTTGCCCTCGAAGCCGGATCCCCAGTCGGAGACCTTGGTGTAGGAGGCCGTGGCCGACGCGGCGGCCTCCGCGGGGGAGGCCAGGCCGACCATGGCGGCGAGGGGGAGGAGAAGCGCGGTCAGGGCCGCGGTGGTTCTGGCTCTGTATCTGCTTCCGGGGCGGGTCGCCCCGGTGACGGGAGTGCTCAAGGAAGCTCCTCGAGTTGCGGACGGACAAGTCGGGGTGGTCCGTGCACTGCGTACGCCGTGAGGCTCACCACGGCGCGTGTGCCGTGAGAGTAGGAAGGTCTGGACCAATCGTCAATAGGTCCAGACCACGCCTGCCGCCCTGTCGGGCGGCAGGCATCAGATCCCCAACTCCTGCGCCAGCACCGCCGCTTGGACCCGGCTGCGGAGTTCCAGCTTCCCGAGCAGCCTGCTGACGTGCGTCTTCACCGTCGCCTCCGCCATCGACAGACGGCCGGCGATCTCGGCGTTCGACAGCCCTTCGCCCAGGCACGCCAGCACCTCGCGCTCACGGCGCGTCAGCGTCCCGACGGCCGAGGGGCCGGGCGCCTGTGCGGGGCGTGCGGCGCGCGGCCCGGCGAACTCCGCGATCAGGCGGCGCGTCACCGCGGGAGCGATCATGCCCTCGCCGCGCGCCACCGTGCGCACCGCCGCGATCAGGTCCTTCGCGTCCGTGTTCTTCAGCAGGAATCCCGCGGCCCCGGCCCGCAGCGCACCGAAGACGTACTCGTCGAGGTCGAACGTCGTCAGCACGAGCACGTCGGCCAGGCCCTCGGCGACCACCTGCCGGGTCGCCGAGACGCCGTCCAGCTTCGGCATCTGCACGTCCATCAGGACGAGGTCCGGCCGCAGCTCACGGGCGAGGCGGACCGCCTCCTCCCCGTCCGCGGCCTCGCCCGCCACCTCGATGTCCGGGGCGCTGCCCAGGATCAGCACCAGCCCGGCGCGCACCGCGCTCTGGTCCTCGGCGACGAGCACCCGAACGACCCGGCGCGGCGCCTGCCCGCCGGATGCGTCCGCCGGCGCGTGCACGTCCGCCGGTGCGCGTACGTGCGCCCGCGCCCGTGTGGCCGATGCGTCCACCGGCGCCCGCCCGCCCGGTGCGCCCGACGGTCCCGCTGCGAACGTCATGCCGAAGGCTCCTTGTCGTCCGGTACGGGCAGCACCGCCCGTACCCGCCAGATCTTTCCGGTCCCCGGGCCGGGCCACGCCGCCGGACCCGCCTCGAACGTCCCGTCCAGCAGCGCCACCCGCTCATGCATCCCGACGAGACCGGCGCCGGATCCCGGCGCCCGCGGTCCCGGCCGTCGGCCGAACGGGCTCGTCACCGTCACGGCCAGCGCGCGCCCCGCGCCGTTCGACACCTCCACCAGGACCTCACCCTCCTCCGCGTGCTTGATCGCGTTCGTCAGCGACTCCTGCACAATCCGGTAGGCGGCCAGCTCCACCGGCGGGGGCAGCCGCGCGCCCCCCTCCCGTACGTCGTGCAGCGTGAACGTGAGGCCGCTCGACGCCCCGTTCGTCCGGGCCTGCTCCACCAGGGCGTCGAGACCCGCCAGGGTGGGGGCGGCGGCCGGTCCCGCGTCGCCGCTGCTTTCCCGCAGCAGCCCGATGAGGCGGCGCATCTCGGCCAGCCCCTCGACGCTGTTCTCGCGGATGACCGTCAGCGCCTGCCGGGTGGTCGCCGCGTCGTCCAGCGAGAGCGCGGCGGTGGAGTGGATGGCGATCGCCGAGAGGTGGTTGGCGACCATGTCGTGCAGCTCGCGGGCCATCCGGGCGCGCTCGGCGACGACGGCCTGCGTCCGGTCCATCTCGGCGAGCAGCGCGGTCTGCTCGGCGCGCAGCCGGGCCGCCTCCGCGGCCTCGCGGTGGTTGCGCACGATCGCGCCGGTGGTGGCTGGGCCGAACGTGACGAGCCCCGTGACCAGGCCGATCAGCAGCGCGCTCGGCTCCCTGAGCCATGCGAGGCAGCCGATCGTCACCACGAGCGTGATCATCCCGGTGGTGACCGGGATGCGGCGGGCGGAGGCGGGGGTCCCGTACACCACGGCCGCGTACACGATGTCCGCGAACATCAGCAGCGACACGATGCTGCCCGGAGTGAACGGGTCCAGCACGACCGCGGCCGAACCGGCGATCAGGGCCGTGCGCGGCATGGTCCGGCGCAGCAGCTCCAGACCGGCCAGCGCCACCAGCGGCACGAGCGTCACCCACGACGGCAGCGGGGCGTACGGGCCGTTGCTGTGGACCCCCAGGGACCACAGCAGCAGACCGCCGAGCAGGCACACGGCCGCGATGAGCACGTCGTCGCGGTGCGGGCGGGGGAGGGGCACGCCCCCATCCAACACGCTGCGGGCCGACCGCTGCCTCACCGTGCGGGCGGAGCCGCGACTACATCGAAGGATGCAGTCGCGGTTCGTCACTCACGACGACGAAACAGCGGTGCCGTGCCGAGAGGCTGGGACCGTACGAAAGGAGAGCCGTCGTGATCGTCACGCTGATCGTGGTCTGCGAGGTCGGTTTCTGGGTGCTGCTGGCCGCGGGACTCGCCACCCGATACCTGCTCAGGATGCCGCGCACGGGCGCGGCGCTGCTGCTGTGCGAACCGCTGCTGGAGGTCGTGCTGCTCGTCGCCACGGCCGTCGACCTCGAGAACGGCGCCGAACCGAGCTGGAAGCACGGCCTGGCCGCGCTGTACATCGGCTACACGGTCGGCCACGGCCACCGCACGGTCACGTGGCTGGACGGACACGCGGCGCACCGCTTCGGCGGCGCCCCGCCGCCCGCGAAGCCGCCGCGCTACGGCATGGCCCGCGCCAAGCACGAGGGCCGCGTCTGGCTGGGCACCCTGATCGCCGCCGCCGTCACCACCGTGCTGCTCCGGGTCGCGATCTGGTACGTGGGCGACGCGAGCCGGACGGGGTCCCTGGAGAGCTGGACGACCGTCGCGTGGCAGGCGGCCGGGATCCACGGCCTGATCGCGCTGTCGTACGCCGTGTGGCCGAAGAAGGCGCCCAAGACCGACCAGGAGCGCGACCCGGTCCCGGCCGGACGCGACTAGCGGTCGCCGCCCGGACCCCCGGCCGGGTGCGTCCGGGGTCAGCGGTCGCCGCCCGGTACCCACAGGACGTCTCCGACCTCACTTGTTCGCGGTCCTCGCGAGGATGCTGTGTCGTTCCGGGGGGCGACCCCCGGGCCCCCGGCCGGGTGCGTCCGGGGTCAGCGGTCGCCGCCCGGCACCCACAGGACGTCCCCGACCTCCTTGTTCGCGGTCCTCGCCAGGATGAACAGGAGGTCGGACAGGCGGTTCAGGTACGTCGCCGTCAGCGCGTTCATCGTCTCGCCGTGCACCTCCAGCGCCGCCCACGTCGAGCGCTCCGCGCGCCGCACGACCGTGCACGCCTGGTGCAGCAGCGCCGCCCCCGGCGTGCCGCCGGGGAGGATGAAGCTGCGCAGCTTCTCCAGCTCCTCCAGGAAGCGGTCGCAGTCCGCCTCGAGCTTGTCGATGTACGACTGCTCGACGCGCAGCGGCGGGTACTTCGGGTTCTCGACCACCGGGGTCGACAGGTCCGCGCCCACGTCGAACAGGTCGTTCTGCACGCGGACGAGGACCTTCACGACATCCTCGCCGAGCTGCCCGAGGGCGATGGCCGTGCCGATGACGGCATTGGCCTCGTTGGCGTCGGCGTACGCGGCGATGCGCAGATCGGTCTTGGCGGTGCGGCTCATGTCGCCCAGGGCGGTGGTGCCCTGGTCGCCGGTACGGGTGTAGATACGCGTCAGATTGACCATGCGGCCAGCGTAGTTACGCTCGGCCCCGGCGGGACACACGTGTGCCCGCCGTCACGGCGCAGGGGGACGAACGGGCACCCGTCCGGGCGGACGCGCCGTCCGGCGGTGTGATGTCCGCCATGTGGGACGTGACGCGCATCTCTTCACGGTCACAGGGCACCTCACGGGCGCTAACCTCCGCCAGAGAGCGAACATGTAAACAGCTGTTAAGGGGTGCCGCAGTGGCCAGGAAGCTCGCCGTCATCGGGGCCGGACTCATGGGGTCCGGAATCGCGCAGGTCTCGGCCCAGGCCGGCTGGGACGTCGTACTCCGCGATGTCACCGACGAGGCTCTGACCCGCGGCCGGGACGGCATCAAGGCGTCGTACGACAAGTTCGTCTCCAAGGGCAAGCTCGAAGCCGCCGACGCCGAGGCCGCGTTGGCCCGCATCACCACCACGACCGACCTGGACGCCGTCGCCGACGCGGACGTCGTCGTCGAGGCCGTCTTCGAGAAGCTCGAGGTCAAGCACGAGATCTTCCGTACGCTCGACAAGCTCGTACGGGACGACGCCGTCCTCGCCTCCAACACCTCCGCCATCCCGATCACCAAGATCGCGGCAGTGACGGAGCGTCCGGAGCGCGTCGTCGGCACGCACTTCTTCTCGCCGGTTCCCATGATGCAGCTGTGCGAGCTGGTCCGCGGCTACAAGACCAGCGACGAAACGCTCGCCACCGCGCGGGAGTTCGCCGAGTCGGTCGGCAAGACCTGCATCGTCGTCAACCGTGACGTCGCCGGCTTCGTCACCACCCGCCTCATCTCGGCGCTCGTGGTCGAGGCCGCGAAGCTGTACGAGTCGGGCGTCGCCAGCGCCGAGGACATCGACATCGCCTGCAAGCTCGGCTTCGGCCACGCCATGGGGCCGCTGGCCACCGCCGACCTGACGGGCGTCGACATCCTGTTGCACGCCACCAGCAACATCTACACCGAGTCGCAGGACGAGAAGTTCGCGCCGCCGGAGCTGATGCGCCGGATGGTGGATGCCGGTGACATCGGCCGCAAGAGCGGGCAGGGCTTCTACAAGCACTGACCGTATCGACCGGTTCGGTATCGCCCTCCGGGGTGAATTCGGTATCGGTTCGCTTACAAACAGCAACCCGTCCAGGTGCCGGGCAGTCAGTTGTTGCTAGACGAAGAAGTATCGGTAACGGGGTAGCGAAGAGTTCTCGGGGAGCGCATATGCACATCAGGGGCGACCACGCCGAGCTGGTCGTCGGGGGCCGCCTCGACGTCCGCAGCGCGGCGGACGCCCGTACGGTCCTGCACTCGGCCGTCGACGACGGAGTCGGCGACCTGGTGCTCGACCTGACCCATCTCGACTCCTGGGACGCCACCGGGCTCGGGGTCATCATGGGGGCGCACAGGCGGGCCGGCCGGTGCGGCCGCCGCCTGGTGCTGCGCGGTGTCCCGCCGCAGATGCAGCGACTCCTCGTCGCGACCCGGCTGCACCGCATCCTCGCGATCGAAGGCGGCCTCGCGGCCGAATCGCTGCCCCGGGTCTGACGCGGGTCCGATCGGGCACGACGGTACGAGCCGCGCGGGACGGCACGAGACACACGTGACGGCACGAGCCCGACGGGACGTCATGAGTCGCGCAAATCTCCCGAGACCGTGACGTCCCAGGCGGCGTGGGACCCCGCCGGTTCCGCCATGCCGACGGAGCGTCTAGGGTTCAGGCGCCCACCCTTGCGAAGGACCCACAGGTGGGCACCGGACCGAAGCGACGGCGAGCGTGCGAGACAAGGCCGGGAGGGCATCCGCACGCGGCTCGGGCCCCGGGATCGGCAGATTCCGGCGGCGCGAAGCCAGGCGAACCGTATCTGGGGGCTTTCACCATGGACAACGACAGCTTCGGCGAGGGCGGCTTCGGCGACGGCGGCAGCTTCGGCAACGGCGCGGCCCGGCCGCCGCGCGACGCCGTTCCTCCGGCCGCGAAGGCCGCACCGGCACCCGCGCGCACCGTCAAGGTGGTCTCGGGCGACTTCCTGCTCACCGTCAACCCCGTCGACGGCAGCGAGATCGAGCCCTGCCCGCCGGGGGAGCAGCCCGCGCGGCCGACCCGGCGCACGGCCGCCGAGCGCGTGGAGCGGCAGCGCGCCGCGCTGCCTCCCGTGCCGCCGGGGCCCGCGTCCCCGCGGCTGCCGCTGCTGGAACGGGACGAGGAGCGGGAGCGGCTCGTCCGCCTGCTCGGCCAGGGCCGGTCCGTACGGCTCACCGGCCCCGCGGGCTCCGGACGCAGCACCCTCCTCGACGCGGTGGCGGAGGACTGCGCGGGCCTCGCGCCCGACGGTGTCGTACGCCTCAACGGCCACCACCGCTCCCCCGGGGAGCTCCTCCAGGAGCTCTTCACCATCGTCTTCTCCGCGCCCGGCCACCGGCCCGACCGGAACGCGCTCGCGGGATTCGTCCGTGACATCGGGGCCGTCGTCGTCCTCGACGACCTGGAGTTCGGCGGCGCCGCGCTCGACGAGCTGCTCGACGCCGCTCCCGAGTGCGCCTTCCTGCTCTCCGCGACGCCCGACGTGCCCGCGCCGTCCGCGGACTCGCCTCTCGAAGAGGTCTTCCTCGGAGGCCTCGGCCGCGCGACGGCGCTGGAGCTGCTCTCGCACATAGTGGAGCGGCCGCTCACCGAGGAGGAGTCGAACTGGGCGGGCGACCTCTGGTTCGAGTCCGAGGGACTGCCGCTGCGCTTCGTCCAGGCGGGTGGGCTGCTGAGGCAGGGCGACGAGCTGCGCGGGGATCCGGAGGCCGTGGACGAGTTCGCGGCGTTCGACGGCGCGAAGGGCCGGGACGTACCGCTGCCGACGCTGGGGGAGGGGGCGGCGCCCGCGCCGCTGCTCGCCTCGCGGCTCAGCGAGTCCGCGCGGCAGACCCTGCGGATCGCCGTCGCCCTCGGTGGCGAGGTGCCGCACCAGGCGCACCTGCCGGCGCTCGTCGGCGACACCCACGCGGACGCGGCGCTCGGCGAACTCATGGGCTGCGGGCTCCTCTCCCCGGTCGGCACGCGCTACCGGCTGGCGGCCGGAGTGCTCGCGCAACTGCGGGAGAAGGGCTACGACAAGGACTCCGTCGCCCACGCGCACACCGCCGCCCAGCATTACGCCTGGTGGTCGGGCCACCCCTCGGTCACGCCCGAGCGCGCGATCGCCGAGTCGGACGCCGTGCTCGCCTCGCTGGCAGCGCTGGTCGCGGGCGGCCGGGACGCCGGCTACGCGGACGCGGCGGTGCGGCTGGCCCGCAGTGCCGGGCCCGTGTTCGCCGCGGGCCTGCACTGGACCGCCTGGGAGAAGGCCCTCCGGGCCGGCTCGGCGGCCGCCAGGATCGCGGGTGAGGTCGCCGAAGACGCGTTCTTCCACCATGAGTTGGGTGTCCTCGCGCTCTGCACCGGCAACCTCGAGCGCGCGAGGGCCGAGCTGGAGGCGTCCATCGGGATGCGCGGCGCGCTCGCGGACAAGCGCGGCACGGTGGCGGGGCGGCGGGCGCTGGCGCTCGTCGAGGACCGCACGTCGGGGCTGACGCCCACCTCCGAAGCGCTGACGATACGTACCCAGAGCGCGACGCAGCCCGTGTTCCCGCTGCCGGGGCTGACAGCCACGACGTCGCAGCTGCCTCGTACGCGGCCGGAGGAGGAGACCGCGGCGCTGGTGACCGCCACCGAGCCGCCGTCCCGGCGCGGCCTCGCCCTCCTCGGCACCCGCCGCAACGTGGTGGCGGCGGGAGCGGGTGCGCTGCTCGCGGTCGTCCTCGGCACGGTGGTCACGCTCGGGGCGGCCTCCGACAAGGAGGAAGCGCCGGCGGACAACGTCAAGAACGGGCAGCAGACGGACGGGGACGATTTCTCGGAGGACTGGGACACGCCCCAGGACCCGGCGGACGACGCGTCGGACAAGCCGGACGACAAGGGCGCGACGAAGAGCCCGACGTCCTCGGCGGTGCCGGGCACGTCCACGGCCCCCGACGCGCCGGCCTCGCCGGGCGAGATGCCGTCGTCGACCCCGTCGCAGCCGGGCAGCCCCTCGAAGACGGCGCAGACGCCGCTTCCCTCGCCGACGCGCTCCACACCGAACCCGCCCTCGACGCCGCCGAAGCCGACCCCCTCGACGGGAACGCCCACCTCGGAGCCGCCGCCCACGGAAACGACCTCTCCCGCGCCGACGCCTGCCGGTGGCGAGACGTCGGCGAGCGGCCCGTCGGCCTCGCAGAGCTCGTCGGAGCCGGTGATGTAGAAGTCCCGGCGTCCGCTGACCTGTGCCCCCGGCCCTCCGCACATGCGGAGAGCCGGGGGCACAGACCCGTCAGAACAGGCGGAGTTTGTCGTCCTCGATGCCTCGCAGCGCGTCGTAGTCCAGCACCACGCAGCCGATTCCCCTGTCCGTGGCCAGCACTCTGGCCTGGGGCTTGATCTCCTGCGCCGCGAACACGCCCTTCACCGGGGCCAGGTGCGGGTCGCGGTTCAGCAGTTCGAGGTAGCGGGTCAGCTGTTCCACGCCGTCGATCTCGCCGCGGCGCTTGATCTCCACCGCCACCGTCCCGCCGTCGGCGTCGCGGCACAGGATGTCCACCGGGCCGATGGCCGTGGGGTATTCGCGGCGGATCAGGCTGTATCCCTCGCCGAGTGTCTCGATCCGGTCGGCCAGAAGCTCCTGCAGGTGCGCTTCCACGCCGTCCTTGATGAGGCCCGGGTCCACCCCCAGCTCGTGCGACGAGTCGTGGAGGACCTCTTCCATCGTGATGATCAGTTTCTCGCCCGCTTTGTTCACCACGGTCCACACGCTGTCGTCGCCTTCCTTCAAGGTGCAGGGAGGCGACATCCAGTTCAGTGGTTTGTACGCCCTGTCGTCGGCGTGGATCGACACGCTGCCGTCCGCCTTGACCAGGATCAATCGGGGAGCGGATGGCAGATGGGCGGTGAGCCTGCCCGCGTAGTCCACGGAGCAGCGGGCGATGACGAGACGCATGGTCGGCAACGCTACTCGACCGACACCGCCCCGCGCGATTCGCCCCGGAAGCCCCCTTCTTATTTGGCCGGTTGTGCTCCCAATCTCCTGGTGCGCTCAAGACACCGCACTTACCGTGGAAGCGGGAGGTTGCCGCTCGTGCACTCTGCGTCGTCCTACGTCGTTCGTATGCCGCCGTTTCGTCCGGTACCTCCTTCCCTGCCCGTAAGGCCCCGTTCGCCCGGGGCCGCGAGAGGAGAACCCATGTCGCTCGACGTCTCACCGGCGCTGTTGGAACAGGCCGAGCGAGGCGAGGTCGACGAAGCAGCCTTCGTCGACTGCGTCCGGACCTCCCTGCCCTACGCATGGGAGATGATCAGTTCTCTGGTGGCTCAGCTGAAGGTGGACGGCGGCGACTTCGCCGACAACCAGACGCCTCCGCCGGACGAGCAGGCACGTGGTCAGCTGCTGCGCGCACTCGCGAGTGACGCCATTCGCGGTGCGCTCCAGCGGCACTTCGGTGTGCGTCTGGCATTCCAGAACTGCCACCGCGTCGCGGTGTTCCCGCTGGACTCCTCGGTGGACGAGCGGCTCGCCCGCTTCACTTCCGTACGGGCCCAGCTGCTCAACCAGTCGCCCGAACTGCGCGACTGCTGAGAACTTCCGCTGCCGCTCCGCATCGCGGGAGGAACCGCTCCGGTGGCCGGGGCGGCGGCACTGTGCGCGTTCCCGTGGGCGCGTACGGCTCCGGCCGGGCTCGACGGGGCCGGCCGGAGCCGAAAGGCCGGGGGCTCAGGCGAGCTGTGGAAGCACTTCCGCGCCCAGGCGCCGTACGTTCTCCTCGGTCGCCGCCAGATCGCCCGAGCCTTCGGCCAGCAGCGCGAAGCGTGTGATGCCGGTCCGCTCGGCCGTCGCCGCGAGCCGGTCGGCGGCGAGCCGCGGCGGGCCCACCGGGTGCAAGGAGCACAGCAGTTCCGTGTAGGCCAGGGGGTCGCGCATCGTGCGGTGCCGGCCGTCGACCGTGACATGCGCCTCCAGGCCCCGCTTGAGCCAGCCGGGCATCGCCTTCACCAGGCTCTCGGTCGCCTCCGCGGCCCGGTCGGCGATCTGGACGACGCCCGCCGACACGTGCCCGGCCGCCGCGATCTCGCCGGGGCGGCGACCGCAGGCCCGCGCGTGCCCCCGCCACAGGGCGACCATCTCCGCCTTCTCCTCGTCCCCGCAGTGCATCCCGAGCAGCATGGGCAGCCCCCGCTCCGCGGCGAGCTTCACGCTTTTCGGAGACGTGCAGGCGACGACGACCTCCGGGCCGCCGGGCGGACCGCCGATCAGCTCGTCCGGCCGCGGGACGACCGCGACCTCGCGGAAGGCGTACCGCTCGCCGTCCGCGCCGACGCGCGGCTCGCGCAGCCAGCGCATCAGCAGGTCGAGCGATTCGGGGAACCCGCTCTCGTACGCGGCCGGTCCCGTGCCGAACACCTCCAGGTCGACCCACGGCCCGCCGCGCCCCACGCCGAGCGTGAACCGCCCGCCCGAGGTGAGATGGAGCAGCGCCGCCTGCTCGCCGAGCGCCACGGGATGGGCGGTCGGCAGCACGCTCACGGCCGTGCCGACCCGGATCCGGCGCGTGCGGCCGAGGAGCAGCGCCGAAAGCGTCACGGCCGACGGGCACACCCCGTACGGTACGAAGTGGTGCTCCGCCAGCCAGACGGAATCCAGCCCGGCTTCCTCCGCGACCTCGGCGGTCCGCACCGCGCGGTGCAGCGCCTCCCCCTGCCCTTGTCCCGGGAACTGGGCGGCCAGTACGAAAGTCCCAACGCGCATCGCCAGTAGCCTCCTTGCGGCCGACGCGTCTTCCCCCCTACCGGCAACAACGTCTGACACGTGCCAAAGGCACGGCCGGACGGGAAGTTGTTGCGATTGTCCGGTAACCGGCGCTCGCCGGCGGCCAGGGCCCGCGGCCGGAAGGGCGAGTGCCCCATTTCCCGGCCCGTACGCTGGGAGGCGACTGTCCCGACTCTCTGTGAGGTGTCCACGTGTCCCCGCGCCGCAACCGCCCCCGAGGCGGCGAGAAGCCGACCGAGCGAGCAGCAGCGAGCGGCGACCGGTACGGCGGGTTCGGGAGCAGCGAGAGCTGGCAGGGCGAGGACTGGTCGGTGCGCCATGTCGCGGGCGCGAGTGCCGCCGGCAAGACGTACCGCTGCCCGGGCTGCGACCAGGAGATCCCCTCCGGCCTCCCGCACGTGGTGGCCTGGCCCCAGCACGGCGGCGGCCTCGACGAACGGCGCCACTGGCACAAGGCGTGCTGGAACGCGAAGGACCGCCGCACCACGAGGGTGCAGCGGTCCCGGAACGCGCCGCGCTACTGATGCTCAGACATCGCGGCTGTTGATCACGGCGAACGCGCCGCCCATCGCCACCGCGGTGATGCCGAGCATGATCCACACCGGCTCCCAGCCGACCGGGCCGGCGGAGCCGCCGGCCGCGGCCTCGCCGTAGATGCCGATGAGCTGGCTCGGGACGGCGTACTCGAGCAGGAACTCCTGCACGTCGGCGAGCGATTCCGAGAACATGAACATGGCCGCGACCAGCGGCAGCAGCATCACGCCGATCATGATCGTGATCGCGCCGGCGGAGTGCCGGATCATCGTGCCGACGGCCAGCGACAGCAGACCGATCGAGGCGACGAAGAGCGCCACGCCGACCGTCGCGCGCAGCCACTCGTCGCCCGTGGGCTCGGCGGCCTCGACCATGCCCGTCTGGACGACGGCGACCAGCGCCGCGAAGACCGCCGTGATGGTGAAGACGAGTCCGAAGAAGACGATCGACTTGGCGGCCAGCACACGTGCACGGCTGGGGCAGGCGGTCAGGGTCGTACGGATCATGCCGGTGCCGTACTCCGAGGCGATCGTCAGCACGCCCAGCGTGATCACGCAGATCGTGCCGAGCAGGACGCCGAAGAAGCCGAAGCCGAGCGCCGACTCACCCTGGAGATCGACGTCGCTCGCCGCCACGATCGCCGCGGTGCCGAGGCCGATGCCCACCATGAGCACGATCATCACGCCGAGCGTCCACATCGTGGAGCGCACCGAGCGGATCTTGGTCCACTCCGAGGCGAGCGCGTCGCCGAGGTGGGCGCTGCGGACCGGGATCGGGGAGGCGTACGTCGGGGCCGCGGCGCCCGGGTGCTGGTAGGGGGTGGTCATCGGGCGTCCTCGGGCTTGGTCAGGTCGGCGGGGGCGGCGGCAGGGGGAGCGGCGGGCGGTGCGGCCGGCGGCGCGGGCTGCGCGGGCGCCGGCTGGGCGGGGGCGCCCGGCGCCACGGCCGCGTACGGGTTCTGCCCGGCTCCGGGCGGCGGCGGGGCGTACCAGCCCTGCTGCGGGACCTCGGGGATCTGCGGCTGCGACGGCGGCATGTAGCCCATCGGCGGCTGCTGCATCAGCCCCGCCTTCTGGTCGTCGGTGGAACGGTAGTCGACGGCGCCCTGCGTCATCCGCATGTACGCCTCCTCCAGGGACGCCTGGTGCGGCGACAGCTCCCACAGCCGGACATCCGCCTCGTGGGCCACGTCGCTGATCCTCGGCAGGGCGAGTCCGGTGACGCGCAGGGCGCCGTCCGGCTCGGACATGACCTGCCCGCCGGCCTCGGTGAGCGCCGCCAGAAGCTTCTCGCGCTGCTGCGGCTCGGTCTGCGGCGTGCGCACACGCGCGAAATCGGCCGAGTTGTGCGAGATGAAGTCCTTGACGCTCATGTCCGCGAGCAGCTGCCCCCGGCCGATGACGATCAAGTGGTCGGCGGTGAGCGCCATTTCGCTCATCAGATGGGAGGAGACGAAGACGGTACGTCCCTCGGCGGCCAGCTGCTTCATCAGGTTGCGCACCCACAGGATGCCCTCGGGGTCGAGACCGTTGACCGGCTCGTCGAAGAGCAGCACCTGCGGGTCGCCGAGCAGCGCGGCCGCGATGCCGAGCCGCTGCCCCATACCGAGGGAGAAGCCCTTGGAACGGCGCTTGGCGACGTCCTGGAGACCGACGACGCCCAGCACCTCGTCGACCCGTCGGGCCGGGATGCCGGACAGCTGCGCCAGCGACAGCAGGTGGCTGCGCGCACTGCGCCCGCCGTGCACGGCCTTGGCGTCCAGAAGCGCACCGACCTGCCGCGGCGCGTTCGGCAGCTGCCGGTACGGCCGTCCGCTGATGGTGACCTGGCCCTCGGTCGGCTTGTCGAGTCCGAGGATCATGCGCATGGTCGTGGACTTGCCGGCTCCGTTGGGCCCGAGGAACCCGGTGACGGCTCCGGGCCGTACCTGGAAGGAAAGGTTGTACACGGCCGTCTTGGCGCCGTAGCGCTTCGTCAGGCCGACTGCCTCGATCATTCTCCAGCCCCATCGACTTTCAGGTCGTCGGGGCACAGGCCATGCATGCCGTACGCCCCCCGTAAGAGTTAGGAGGATATCCGGGCCTTGACGGTTCCCATCAAGCCGCGCGCCGTGAGTCCCGGATTCCGCATCCGCCGCGCCCGGCCCGCCGGGCGCCGCGTCCAGGACGCCTACGCATCCCGCTTCTTGAGCACCAGGACGCCGCCGGCCAGCGCCGCCGCCACCCACAGCAGCATGATGCCCAGGCCGCCCCATGGCCCGTAGGGGGCGTCGCCGCTGTTCATCGCGCCAGGGACGACCTGCATGATCGTGGCACCGGCCTGGTCGGGGAAGTAACGGGCCACGTCCTTCGCGCCCGGGACGGCGGACAGGATCTGGGACACCAGGAAGAAGAACGGCATCAGGATGCCGAGCGACAGCATCGAGCTCCGCAGCATCGCCGCGACGCCCATCGAGAAGATCGCCATCAGGCCCATGTAGAGGCCGCCGCCGATCACCGCGCGCAGCACGTTCTCCTCGCCGATCGTGGTGCGGTGCTCGCCCAGCAGCGCCTGGCCGAGGAAGAAGGTCAGAAAGCTCGTCGCCATCCCGACCGCCAGGGCCAGCAGCCCGGCCACCGCGATCTTGCCGAACAGGAAGGTCGCGCGCTGCGGAACGGCCGCGAGCGACGTGCGGATCATGCCGGAGCTGTACTCCGTGCCGATCACGAGGACGCCGAAGACGACCATCGCCAACTGGCCCAGCACCATCCCCGAGAAGCTGATCAGCGTCGGGTCGAAGGTCAGGCGCTCGGCCTCCGGCAGGTCGTCGAAGGTCGAGTTCATCAGGGCGCAGAGCGCGGCGCTCATGGCGACCGTGACCGCGAGCGCGCAGATCAGGGTCCAGCGCGTCGAGGAGACTGTACGGATCTTGGTCCACTCGGACTGGAGGACGGCGGGTACGGATGCCATCGGTCAGGCTCCCTTGCTGCGCGGGGCCCACTGCGGGGCGGCGGTGCCGGTGGCGGCGGGTGCGGCGGGCGGTGCGGCGGGGCCGGCCGAATGCGCGTGGTACTCCACGGCGCCGGCCGTCATCCGCATGAACGCCTCCTCCAGCGAGGCGCGTTGGGCGCTGAGCTCGTGCAGCACGATCCGGTGCTCCGCCGCGAGCTCGCCCAGCTGTTCCGTGGACGCCCCGTCGATCTCCAGCGTGCCGTTGCCCGACTCGACGGCGATCAGACCGGCGGCGTGCAGGACGTCGAGCAGCCTCTCCCGCTGGGGAGTGCGCAGCCGGACATAACTGCGGGAGTTCTCGTGGATGAAATCGGCCATCGAAGTGTCAGCGAGCAGTCTGCCCTGGCCGATGACGATCAAGTGGTCGGCGGTGAGCGCCATTTCGCTCATCAGGTGGGACGAGACGAAGATCGTCCGGCCTTCTGAGGCAAGGGCCTTCATCAGATTGCGGATCCAGTGAATTCCCTCGGGGTCCAGGCCGTTGACGGGCTCGTCGAACATGAGGATCTCCGGATCGCCGAGCAGCGCCGAGGCGATTCCCAGCCGCTGGCCCATGCCGAGGGAGAAGCCCTTGGCCTTCTTGCGCGCCACCGCCGTCAGTCCGACCACGTCCAGGACCTCGGCCACGCGGCTCGCCGGGATCCGGTTCGCCTGTGCCAGGCACAGCAGGTGGTTGTAGGCGCTGCGCCCGCCGTGCACCGCCTTGGCGTCCAGCAGGGCGCCGATGTGCTTGAGCGGCTCGTCGAGGTCCCGGTAGTGCCTGCCGTCGATCCGGACCGTGCCGCTCGTGGGGTTGTCGAGGTCGAGCATCATGCGCATCGTCGTCGACTTGCCCGCGCCGTTGGGGCCGAGGAAGCCGGTCACCATGCCCGGGCGGACCGTGAAGGACAGATGGTCGACGGCGACCTTCGTACCGAAGTGCTTGGTGAGGCCCTCGAGCTCGATCATGCGCTTCACGCTACGGGGGCGTCATGGCGTCCGCCACCGGGTTCGACCAACGGACGAGGGCCATTCCGCATAGGGCAGGCGACGCGCGAGTGCCCGGTGCCGAGACGGCACCGGGCACTCGTCGGATCCGGCCTGCGCAGGCGTCAGCGGGACTGCTGCGCCGGAACCCCGCGGGAGATCGGCTCGTCGTCCGCCGGCGTACCCGCCGCGGCGACGGCCGCACCGGTCAGCGTCGCCAGCATCTCGCGGACGTTGGTCAGCTGGGCGTTGATCGAGTCGCGGCGGTTCGTGAGCGCCGCCAGCTCGCGCTCCGATTCGCTGCGGATGCGGTCGGCCTTGGCGTTCGCGTCGGCCACGATGTCCTCGGCCTGACGCTGCGCGGTCTCCACCGTCTGACGGGCCCGGCGCTCCGCGTCCGTGCGCAGCTTCTCGGCCTCCAGGCGCAGCTGCTCGGCACGGTGCTCGATCTCGGCGAGGCGCTTCTCGGCCTTGGCCTGACGCGAGGCCAGGTCGCGCTCGGACTGCTCGCGGCGCTTGGCCAGGTTGGTCTCGAAGTCCGCGGCGGCCTGGGCGGCCTTGGCGCGGGTCTCCTCGAAGAGGGCGTCCGCCTCCTCACGCTTGGACTGCGCGTCCTTCTGCGCCTCGGCACGCAGCGAGTTGGCCTCGCCCTGCGCCTTCTCGACGATCCTAACGCCCTCGTCCTCGGCCTTCGCCTTGCGCTCCGCAGCGAACGCCTCGGCGTCGTTGCGCACCTGCTGGGCGGCGGACTCGGCGAGCTCGCGGTGCTGCTCGGCCGCGCGACGGGCCTCCTCGCGCAGGTCCTTCGCCTCCTCCTCGGCGAGGCGGAGGATCTTCTCGACGCGCGCGCCGAGGCCCGCGTACGACGGCTCGGCGTCGTTTACCTGGGCCTGGGCGTTCTGCGTCTCGAGGTGGAGCTCCTCGATGCGCTTTTCCAGAGAGGTGATTCGGGCCAGAGCACTGTCACGGTCGGCGACGAGCTTGGTAATGCGGTCGTCCACCTGACCGCGGTCGTAACCACGCCGCACGAGCTCGAAGCCGAAGGGGGAGGAAGTGTCGCTCATGGGGTTCCTGTCAATGAGACCGGTGAGGTGTTAGAGGGAATCCTAGGGGCCGAACCGGCGTGTCATCGAGCGGATGCCGGTTTGATATGGAGAATGTCCAGCCTTTTGAGTGGCTAGTCGTCGGACGACTTGCCACTCGAACGTGTACCCCCTGCTGACGCTCCCGCCTTGACGGCTCCCGCCCCCGAGCCGCTGTTGGCCGAAGCCTTGCCCCCCGGCGCCTCGAAGGACTCCAGTGCCTCGAGTACGTCCTGGACACGTGAGATCTCGGCCTGGATGTCCTCACGCCTGCGCACCAGCACGTCGAGTTCCCGCTGGCCCTCGGCGATCGTGCGCTCGGCCTGGCGGTCGGCCTCGGCCTTCACGCGCTCGGCCTCGCGGATCAGTTCCGCCTTCTTGGTCTCGGCCTCCTTCAGGAGCGCCTCCGCCTTCTTCACGGCGGCGATCCTGACCTTGCCCGCCTCCGAATCGGCGTCCGACACCAGCTCCTTGGCCTTGGCCTCCGCCTCGGCCCGCTGCTGTTCGGCGGCCTTGACCAGCTTGTCGACACGCTCGCCGGCCGTCTTCAGCTGCTCCGCCGTCTCCCGGCGGGCCCGCTCGTGCAGCTCCTCGATCTCGCTCTCGGTCCGGGCGCGCAGCTCCTCGGCGCGTTCCCTGATCGCCGTCGCGTCCCGGCGCGCGCCGACCAACAGCTCGTCGGCATCCGTACGCGCCTTCTCCACCCGGGCGTTGCCCTCGACGGTCGCCTCGGTGACGATCCGCTCGGCCTCCTTGCGGGCGGCGCCGACCATCGTGTCGGCCTGCTCCTCCGCCTCGGTGGCCGCGCGCAGCGCCTCCTCCTGCACCTTGGCCATCAACTGGTCCGCCTGCTGGGCCGCGTCCGCGCGGCGCTTCGCCGCCGCCTCGCGCGCCTCGTCCAGCAGCCGGTCCGCCTCGGCCCGCGCCTCGTTGCGCAGCTGCTCGGCGGCGGCCTCCGTCTCGGCGCGGTGCCGCTCCGCCTCCGCCCGCATCCGCTCGGCGGCCTGCTGCGCGGAACCCACCGTCTCGGCGGCCTCAGCCCGCATCCGCTCGGCGTCGCCGGCCGCCTCGGTCCGCGTCCGCTCCGCGGCGGCGGCCGACTCGGCCGCGATCCGCTCGGCTTCGCTCGTCGCCTCGGCGATCAGCTGGTCGGCCTGCTCCGCGGCGTCGGCACGCCGCTTGTCCGCGGCCTGCCGCGCCTCGTCGAGCACCTGCTCCCGGTCGGCGCGCACGGCCGCCCGCATCTGCTCGACCTCGGCCTCGCCGTCCACCTTGATCTGTTCGGCCTCGGTGAGCAGCCGTGTCGCGTCCGCATCCGCGGCGGCCAGCACCTCGGCGGCCTCCGTGCGCATCCGCTCGGCTTCGCTCGTCGCCTCGCCGACCAGCAGGTCCGCCTGCGCCGCCGCCTCGGAACGGATCCGGTTCGCGTCCTCGCGCGCCTCCGCCCGCGTCCGCGACGCGTCCTGCTCGGCGGACGCCAGCGAGTCCGACGCCTCCGTACGCATCCGCTGCGCGTACTCCGAGGACTCCGCGCGCAGCCGCTCCGCCTCCGCGACCGCCTCGGCGACGGTCCGCTCGGACAGCGCCTGCGCCGCCTCCGTCTCCTCCTGGGCCCGCTGCCGCAGTCTGGCCGCGTCCTCGGAGGCCCGCTCCCGCTCCGCGTACGCGTCGGCGCGGACCCGGTCCGCCTCCTCCTGCGCCTCGCTGCGGGTGCGCTCCGCCGCGTGCTCGGCGGCACTGCGCAGCCCGGCGATCTCCTGCTCCGCCTGCTCCTGCAGCCCGCTGACGGAGTCCCGTACCTGCTGGGCGGTCTGCTCGGCGGCCGAGACCATCTCGGTGGCCCGCCGGTCCGCCTCCTCCACGAGCCGCTGCGCCTCGGCCTGCGCCTCCTCGACCCGCTTGCGGGCCGACGCCAGCAGCTCCTCGCTCTGCTCGCGGGCGCGTTCGCGCTCCTGGCCCGCCTCGGCCCGCGCGGACTCGAGGGTCTCCTCGGCCGCCCGCCGCCGGCGGGCCGCCTCCTCCTGCGCGGCGGCGAGCGCCTCGGCGGCCTCCGCACCGACCCGCTCGGCGGCCGCCGCGGCCTCCGCCCGCACCCGGTCGGCGGTGTCCTGCGCCTCGGTGCGCAGCCGCTCCGCCTCGGCCGCCGCCTCGCTGGTGAGCCGTACGGCGACGGACTCGGCCTCCGCACGGGCCGCCGACGCGTCGGCCGCGGCCTCGGTGCGCAGCCGCTCCGCCTCCTGCTCGGCCTGCGCCTGGAGCGTGCGCAGCCGCTCCGCGGCCTCGGTCCGCAGCCGCTCGGTCTCCTCCGCCGCCTCGCGGCGGATCCGCTCGCCCTCCGCGCGGGCCTCGGTCAGGTTCTCCTCGGCGCTCGCGAGCCGGGCCTCGGCCTCGGCGTGCAGCCTCGTCAGCTCCTCGGCCGCCTCCGCCTGCCGGGCCGCGATGCCACGCTCGGTCTCCTCGCGCAGCCGGTCCGCGGCGGCCTCGGCCGCCGCGCGCATGCCGTCCGCCTGCTCCTCGGCCTCCACGCGAAGCCGGTCGGCCTCCGCGCGGGTGCGCTCCAGCGTCTCCTCGGCCTGCTTGCGCAGCGTGGTGGCGCGCTCGATCGCCTCGGTGCGCACCTTCTCGGAGTCGGCCGCCGCCTTCGTCCGCAGCTCGTCCGCGTCCGTACGCGCCTTGGTCAGCAGCTCCTCGGCGGTCTTCGCCGCCTCCTCGATCTGCTGGACGGCCTCGCGCCGCGCCTCGCCGCGGATCCGCTCGCCCTCGGCGACCGCCTCGGCCCGCAGCTGCTCGGCCTCACCGCGCAGCCGGCGCGCCTCCTCCTGCAGCTCGACCGTCTTGGCGCGGTACTCCTTGGTGTCGTCCTTCGCCGCGCCCTTGAGCTGGTCGGCCTGCTCGGCCGCCTCGCCGCGCAGCCGGTCCGCCTCCGCCTCGGCCTCGCGCCGGATCCGCTCGGCCTCCTCGCTCGCCGCACGGGTGGTCGCCTTGGCGTCCTCGGACGCCTTGGTCAGCACCTCCTCCGCGGTGCGGGCCGCCTTCGCGAGCTGCGCGGCCGAGTCCTCGGCCGCGGCCGTGCGGGCCTTCTCGGTGGCGTCCGCGACCAGCTTCTCCGCCTCGGCGCGGGCGTCCGCGAGCGCCTGCTCGGCGTCCGCCTTCAGCGCCTCGGACTCCTTGGTCGCCTCGGCGACGAGACGGGCGATCTCGGCCTTGGCCGTGCGCGTGCGCTGCTCGTTGACCGACTCGGCCGACGAAAGCTGCCTGGCCGCGGACTCCTTGGCCTCGGCGACCAGCTTCTCGGCCTCGGCCCGGGCCTCGCGGAGCTTCTCCTCCGCTTCCTGCATCCGCGCCTCGGCGGCACGGCTGAGCTCGGTGGCGTGCTGGCGGGCCTGGTCGGACTCGGCCGTGGTCGACGAACGCAGCTGCTCCGCGTGGGCGGTCGCCTCCTGCGCCTGGTTGGAGGCGGCGGTCAGCAGCCGCTCGGCGTCCTTGCGGGCACGCAGCAGGATCGACTCGGCCTCGGCGCGGGCCGTCTCGGCCTCGCTGCCGAGCCGGCGACGGGCCTCCTCGGCGATCCTGGCGGCCTCGGCGCGTGCCGCGGCGATGGCCTGCTCGGCCTCGGCGCGGGACTGGTCCAGCAGACGCTGCGCCTGCGACTCGGTGCGGGCGCGCAGCTGCTCGGCCCAGGCGACGTTCTCGTTGACGTGCGACTCGACGGTCTGGCGGCGCTCGGCCAGCTCCTGGTCCAGACGCTGCCTGCGCTGCACCGCCTCGGCGTGCAGCTCGGCCTGCAGGCGCGCCTGGTGCTCGGCGTGCTCCTGCAGGATGCGCTGGGTCTGGGCGCGCGCCTCGCGCAGCTCCCGCTCGGCGTCCGAACGCAGCTGGTCCGCCTGGATCTGGGCGTTACGGAGCAACTGCTCCGCCTGGTAACCGAGGTCGGCGCTGTCATAGGCGGGGCGGGAGGCGATGGTCCGGCGCGCCTCATGGAGTTTGGCGCGCAAGACCTCGACCTGGTAGCCGAGGTCCTCGGCGTGCTGGACGGCCTTCTCCCGCTCGGTCTTCAGCCGGTCCATCTCGGCCTCGAACCGCGAGAGGTGGTCGTCGTCAGCTCGGTGGCTCTCCTGGCGTTCGTAGCCCCGCACTGCGCGGTCCCATCCGTCCCCTGGTCGCAACTGTCTCCACACGAGCACCGTTCGCCGGCGAACGGCCCCCCGGGGAATGGTGACAGATCAACGACGGAGACGCGGCACGGCCCCGACCCGGCCCCGGCCCGGAACGGCCCACTCTACCGGGCCGGGAATCGTGTCGGTCAGTGCTCCGTTGCAGAGGTGACGAGTTCGGTGAGAACGCCGTGGCAGTCCTTCGGGTGCAGGAAGGTGATGCGCGACCCCATGGAGCCGATACGCGGTTCGTCGTAGAGGACGCGTACGCCCTTGCCGCGGATGTCCGCGGCGTCGCCGTCGACGTCCGCCGTCCCGAAGGCGATGTGGTGCACACCCTCGCCGTTCTTGGCCAGCCACTTGCCCACCGCGGAGTCCTCGCGGGTGGGCTCCAGGAGCTGGAGGTAGGAGGCGCCGCCGTCGGACGTCTCGTTGATCTTGAGCATGGCCTCCCGCACGCCCTGCTCCTCGTTGACCTCGGAGTGGAAGACCTCGAAGCCGTAGGTCGCACGGTAGAACTCGACGGTCTTGTCGAGGTCGAAACAGGCGATCCCGATGTGGTCGATTCGCGTCAGCATGGCTCCAGTGCAGCGCCCCGGCGGCCGGTTACGCAACGTGCGCGCGATCACACCGGCCGACCGGTGACCGGCGACGGTACCGCTCAGTACATTTGAGTAAACCCTCGTTCACTCCTCAGCTGCGGCTGAAAGGGGATCGTGCACATGTCTGGAACGACCGGTACCACTTCCGTGATCGTCGCGGGTGCCCGTACGCCCATGGGCCGTCTGCTCGGCTCGCTCAAGTCCTTCTCCGGCGCCGACCTCGGCGGTTTCGCCATCAAGGCCGCCCTCGACCGTGCGGGTATCGGCGGCGACCAGGTGCAGTACGTGATCATGGGGCAGGTGCTCCAGGCGGGCGCCGGTCAGATCCCCGCCCGTCAGGCCGCCGTCAAGGCGGGAATCCCGATGAACGTCCCGGCCCTGACCGTCAACAAGGTGTGCCTGTCCGGTCTGGACGCCATCGCGCTCGCCGACCAGCTGATCCGCGCCGGAGAATTCGACGTGATCGTCGCCGGCGGCCAGGAGTCCATGACGAACGCGCCGCACCTGCTGCCGAAGTCCCGCGAGGGCTTCAAGTACGGCGCGATCGAGATGCTCGACGCCATGGCGTACGACGGCCTGACCGACTCCTTCGAGAACATCGCCATGGGCGAGTCGACGGAGAAGCACAACACCCGCCTCGGCATCCCGCGCGACGTGCAGGACGAGATCGCGGCGCTCTCCCACCAGCGGGCCGCCGCGGCGCAGAAGAACGGCATCTTCGAGGCGGAGATCACGCCGGTCGAGATCCCGCAGCGCAAGGGCGACCCGATCCTGTTCTCCAAGGACGAGGGCATCCGCGCCGAGACCACCGCCGAGTCGCTGGGCAAGCTGCGCCCCGCGTTCACGAAGGACGGCACGATCACCGCCGGCACCTCCTCGCAGATCTCGGACGGCGCCGCCGCCGTCGTCGTGATGAGCAAGGCCAAGGCCGAGGAGCTGGGTCTGGAGTGGATCGCCGAGATCGGCGCCCACGGCAATGTGGCCGGCCCCGACAACTCCCTCCAGTCGCAGCCGTCCAACGCCATCCGGCACGCGCTGAAGAAGGAGGGCCTGGAGGTCTCCGACCTCGACCTCATCGAGATCAACGAGGCCTTCGCCGCGGTCGCCCACCAGTCAATGAAGGACCTCGGCGTTACGCCGGAAAAGGTGAACGTGAACGGCGGCGCCATCGCGCTCGGCCACCCCATCGGCATGTCCGGCGCGCGTGTGGTGCTCCACCTGGCGCTGGAGCTCAAGCGCCGCGGCGGCGGCGTCGGTGCGGCCGCGCTGTGCGGCGGCGGCGGTCAGGGCGACGCGCTGATCGTCCGCGTCCCGGCCAAGTAGAACAGTCGGTACCCGACGAGGATCGGAGCAGCACCATGGTGGACGTCCCCGAGCTGGTCGCCCAGGCGAGGGAGGGCCGGCCGCGGGCCGTGGCCCGGCTGATCTCGCTCGTGGAGGGCGCGGCGCCGCAACTCCGTGAGGTCATGGCGGCATTGGCGCCGCTGACCGGCGGGGCGTACGTCGTCGGGCTGACGGGCTCCCCGGGTGTCGGCAAGTCCACCTCCACCTCGGCGCTGGTCTCCGCCTACCGGCGGGCCGGGAAGCGGGTCGGCGTCCTGGCCGTCGACCCGTCGTCGCCTTTCTCGGGCGGGGCGCTGCTGGGCGACCGGGTCCGGATGTCGGACCACGCCTCCGATCCTGGCGTCTACATCCGCTCGATGGCCACCCGCGGCCATCTGGGCGGCCTGGCCTGGGCCGCGCCGCAGGCGATCCGTGTCCTGGACGCGGCGGGCTGCGACGTGATCCTCGTCGAGACGGTGGGTGTCGGCCAGTCGGAGGTGGAGATCGCCTCCCAGGCCGACACCTCCGTGGTGCTGCTCGCGCCGGGCATGGGTGACGGCATCCAGGCGGCGAAGGCGGGAATCCTCGAGATCGGCGACGTGTACGTCGTCAACAAGGCGGACCGGGACGGCGCGGACGCGACGGCCCGGGAGCTGAACCACATGCTGGGCCTCGGCGAGGCCCGCGGCCCCAGCGACTGGCGGCCGCCGATCGTCAAGACGGTCGCGTCGCGGGGCGAGGGCGTGGACGAGGTCGTCGAGGCGCTGGAGAAGCACCGGGCGTGGATGGAGGAGCACGGCGTCCTCGCGGAGCGCCGGGCGCGCCGGGCGGCGACGGAGGTCGAGACGATCGCGGTCACGGCCCTGCGCGAACGCATCGGGGACCTCCACGGGGACCGCCGCCTGGGCGCGCTGGCGGCGCGCATCGTGGCGGGTGAGCTGGACCCGTACCGGGCGGCGGACGAACTGGTGGCGGGCCTGACGCAGTCGTAGCGGGGGGCGGTGTCCCGGGGTGGGCGTGGGCGCCTTCGGCGTGACTCTTCCCCACCCCGCCCTCCCCCTGCGGCCTGGCGGCCGTGGGAGGCGCCTCCTTCCCGTAACCGGGGGCTCCGCCCCCGGACCCCCGTGGCCCCTGCGCCCTGGCGGGCGTGCGCTGTGCTTCGCGTGATGGTCCCGGACTTCCCGACAGGGGCGTGTCCTGAGCGAGGGGCCGTGTCCTGGGCGAGGGGCTCCTGCCGGGCCCGTGGCCCCTGCCTGCGCCCTGGTGGGGGGCTCCGCCCTGTGTTCCCCGCCGCGCTTCACGCGGTGTTCTCGCCGTCGGGGGGCCTGGCGGCCGAGGGAAGGGCCCGTCCTCGAACGTTGCCTTGCGCCCTGGTGGGCGTGGGCGTGGGCGGGATTGCCCCGCCCCCGGCGGCCGAGGGCCCTGTCCCGAACGGGACTTCGCCCTCGGGCCCGTGGCCCTCCGCCTCGCCGGTGTTGAGGCGGGGGTCGGGGGCGGAGCCCCCGGAAAGCCTCGCGTCAGGCGTCCACCGCGCACGAACTGCGCAGCCGCATCGCCTCGCGGCGCACCACGAGTTGCGGACGTGCCGGGAGCGGTGGAGGACACCGTTCGGCTCCAGCGACCTGTTGCTGCCGGCGCGCCTCGACGCGGCGCGGCTGCCGCGCGAGGAGGTGGCGCAGCGGACGGGCGACCGGGTGCCGGTCTCCGTGAGCGCCAGGACGGGCTCGATGTGGCGGGATCGCGCGGTCAGTTGGTCCGGGTGCTGGGCAATCTTCTGGACAACACGCAGCGGCACGCGGCCACCTCGGTCACCGCCTCCGTACGGGGGAACGCGGCCGGGTCGTGTTCGCGGTCGGTGACGACGGGGCGGGTGTGCCCGAGGACCAGCGGAAGCGGATCTTCGAGCGGTTCGTCCGCCTGGACGACGCCCGAAGCCGGGACGAGGGCGGTGCGGGGCTCGGTCTGACCATCGCCCGGGATGTGGCGCAGCGCCACGGAGGAACGCTCACGGTGAGCCGATCCCCGGCGGGAGGAGCGCTGTTCGAGCTGAGCCCGTCGCGCGCCGCTGAGCCCGCGTAGGGCAGGCATGGGCCTAGGTGGCGGCCCCGGGCCGCTCGGCCCCGCCGCTCAGAGCTTGCCGCGCCGTCCGCGCAGGTGCTCGGCCACCGGGGTCAGGGACTCGCGCAGGTCGGCGAGGGCCTCGGGCGTCAGCAGATCGATGAAGTGCTTGCGCACGGAGGCGACGTGGTGCGGCGCGACCTTCTTCATCGTCGCGATGCCCTCGTCCGTCAGGACCGCGTACAGGCCGCGCCGGTCCGACTCGCAGTTCTCCCGCCGGACGAGGCCGGCGTTCTCCATGCGGGTGATCTGGTGCGAGAGGCGGCTCTTGGACTGCAGCGTCGCCGCGGCGAGGTCGCTCATGCGCATGCGCTGGTCCGCCGACTCCGAGAGGTTGACCAGGATCTCGTAGTCGTTGTTGGTCAGTCCGAACGGCTGGAGGTCCTTCTCGAGCTGGTGCATCAGGAGCTTGTTGACCTCCAGGTGCGTGCGCCACGTGCACTGCTCGTCATCGGTCAGCCAGCGAATGGCCGTCTCGGTCTCCATATATGGATTCTACCTAAGAAGTTGAAAAGCGGACGAAGTTGGGGGGTGTGACGTCCGGCACCCGCGCGACCCGGAGGTCCCGCAAGGTGCGCAGACGTTCGACGTCACACTCCGCAGACTACCGCTCACAGGCCGAAGCGACGCTGGAGGTCCCCGAGCTGGCCGGGAAGGCGCGGTGACGAACCGTGCTGCCCAGCGCCGCCCATGGGCCTCGCGCCCCCCGGAACGCCCGGCTCCGGTGTCACGGCGCCGGTGGCCTGCTCCGGCATCATCGCCTCGCTCGACTGCAGCAGCACCGTACCCGCCCCCACGAACTCGAACTGGTGCTCCTCGCCGGACGCCCCGCCGATCCCGGTCAGGGCGCGCAGCCCGCCCATCACGCCCGTCATGTACCCGTGGTCGTAGTGGTGGCACGGGGAGGGACAGTCCGCCCAGCCCACCAGGGCCTGCGGATCCACCCTGATCGGCGGCTCCATGAACACCACGGGACCGTTGGAGGCGGCCACGAACTTGCCCGTGCCGATCAGGGTCAGAAAACCCGGCACGATCGACTGCTTGAGCGCCAGCGTCGGCTGGTAGGCGAGCAGGTTCCCCGACCGGATCGTGAGGTTGCCGTCCTCGAGGTCGTAGGAGTTCACGTCGAAGGCGCGGTCGGCGAGCAGCATCTTGCCGCTGCCCTCGGCGACCACCCAGTCGCTCGCGTGCAGCGGCGAGTGGAACGACGTACGCATCAGCCGGTCGAGCCGGCCGTGGCCGATTCCGTTGAAGTCGATGCGCCCGTAGTAGGCGATCATCTTCCCCTTCTGCAGGAACCACTGGCTGCCCTTGAGCTCCACGCAGAAGGTGTACGCGTTGACGTTGTCGTCGCTCGGCAGGGTCGTCGGGTCGAGAATGACGGGCGTGCTCACAGCTTCTCCTCCGACGCCTGGACGTACACCGCACCACTGCCGCTGAGCTCCAGCTGGAACGCCTCGCCCGAGCCGCGCCCCACCATGTCGCGCCAGCCGAGCGCGGTGGAGAGCTTGTTGCGTACGTCGCCGTGGTGCGCGACGTACGCCTGGGGGTCGACATGGACGGCCCGGCCCGGCGTGATCGGCAGTTCGATCACTCCGCCGTGCGCCATCACCGCGACCGCGCCGTGGCCCTTGAGGGTCGTGGTGAACAGACCCTGGCCCGTGACCTGCCCGCGCACCATGCCCATGACCCCGCCCTGCGAGCCCATGAACATCGTGCCCTGCTGCAGCGTCCCGTCGAACGCGAGCAGCCGGTCGGCCTCCACGTACAGCGTGTCGCCGGTCAGCTGGATCACCTGGATGTGGTGGCCGCCGTGGCCGAACATCACCGTGCCGCTTCCCTCGACGGTCATCAGCGGCGTCGCCTCGTTCGCCACGCGGCGGCCGATCATCGACACCAGCCCGCCCTGGCCGCCCTGGATGTTCGGGGTGAACGACACCTCGCCCTTGTAGGCGAGCATCGCGCCCCGCTGGCTGAACATCTTCTGGCCGGGAGCGATCGTCGCCTCGACCATCTTCGAGTTGATCTCGCGGAACGGCATGTCAGACGTCCCCTCCCACCGTGTTGCGCTCGCTGGGCTGGACGTAGACCAGCCCGTCCCCCTCGAAGCGGATCTGGAACGCCTCGCCGCCGCCTTCGCCCAGGAAGGTGCGGAACGTCACGCCGGACTGGAAGTCCTGACGCAGGTTGCCCTGGTGGGCGATGTAGGCGCCGGGGTCGACGGAGAGCGGGTAGGCGGGCGTCACCCGCAGGACGACGGCCGGGCCGTCCGACATGACGGCGACCTGACCGCTGCCCTCGACGGTCGTCGTGAACAGGCCGTTGCCCTGCGCGGCGCCCCGCAGGCCGGTGAAGGTCGTGCCGGTGCGCAGCCCGCCGTCGGTGCACAGCAGGTTGCTCGACTCGACGTAGAGCTTGTCCCCGTGCAGGTGCACCAGGTTGATCTCACTGGCGCGGTCGGCGAAGTAGCAGGTGCCCTGCCCCTTCACCTCCATCATCTCCATCTGCTCGCCGGTGAGCCGGCGGGTCACCATCCCGCGGATGCCCTCACCGCCGCCGGACATCTTCTTGAACGCCATCTGGCCGTCGTACGCGACCATCGAGCCGTTCTTCGCTTTGACGGCGTCGCCGGTCATGTCGACGGCGAGCACCTTGCTGCCTTGGAGTCGGAACGTTGCCACGCGCTGACGTTAACCGGTGATCCGGGCTGCGGACAGCATTCCCGAGGAGGACTCGGACCCTGACAAAGGCTTGGCAAAGAGAGCTGCCACAATGGGGGCGGCGCTTGTGCATTCGTTCACAAGATCGCCCGTCCGAACATGCCCGCCCGACGTCGAAGGTGCCTTCCGTGGACATCAAGACCGCCTCCTCCCTCCACCGCCTCCGCCTGGTCTCCACGCCGGAGGCCGTGTCGTTCCTGCTGCTGCTCGTCTGCTCGGTGCTCAAGCGGACGACGGAGTTCAACGCGGTACCGGTCATGGGTGCGATCCACGGTGTGCTCTTCGTTCTCTACGTCCTGTTCTGGCTGGACGCCTGGAACCGCACCAAGTGGGACCTGAAGACGGCGGCGCTCTACTTCGTGCTCTCGGTCCTGCCGTTCGGCGGCTTCGTCGCCGAGCGCAAGCTCAAGCGCGAGGCGGAGGCCGCCGTCATCGCCTCCCGCGCCCGCCGGGAAGGCACGGTCAACGCATGATCGTCGCCTTCTCCGTCACGCCCCTCGGCGTCGGTGAGGATGTCGGCGAGTACGTCGCCGACGCCGTGCGCGTGGTGCGCGAGTCCGGTCTGCCCAACCGCACGGACGCGATGTTCACCTCCATCGAGGGCGACTGGGACGAGGTGATGGACGTGGTCAGGCGCGCCGTCGCCGCGGTCGAGGCCCGCGCGCCGCGCGTCTCGGTCGTCCTGAAGGCCGACATCCGTCCCGGCGTCACCGACGGCCTCACCTCCAAGGTCGACACCGTCGAGCGGCATCTGCGGGACTGACCCGATCGCCGCGCGAACCCCCGGCCGGTGCGGCCGGGGGTTTCTCGTGCGGCGCCTGCTCGCGCGGGACCCGGTGGCCGTACCGGCGGGAGCCGCCGGGCGGGCGGGGAATCCGGCCGGACCGCCGGCGGAGCGGCAGCCGCACCGGTCAACCGGGACCGAAGGGCGAGACGGGGCTGACCACGATATGACCAGTCGGTAAGGTCTCTGCCGTGCCGAAGCCGCTCAGCCTCCCCTTCGACCCGATCGCCCGCGCCGACGAACTCTGGCAGCAGCGATGGGGCCCCGTGCCGTCGATGGCGGCGATCACCTCCATCATGCGGGCGCACCAGATCCTGCTCGCCGAGGTCGACGCCGTGGTCAAGCCGTACGGACTGACCTTCGCCCGGTACGAGGCGCTGGTGCTGCTGACCTTCTCCAAGGCCGGCGAGCTGCCCATGTCCAAGATCGGCGAGCGTCTGATGGTGCACCCGACGTCCGTGACGAACACCGTCGACCGCCTCGTGCGGTCGGGTCTGGTCGACAAGCGTCCCAACCCCAACGACGGACGCGGCACGCTCGCCTCCATCACCGACAAGGGCCGCGAGGTCGTCGAGGCGGCCACCCGCGAGCTGATGGCGATGGACTTCGGGCTCGGCGTGTACGACGACGAGGAGTGCGCCGAGATCTTCGCGATGCTGCGCCCGCTGCGGGTGGCGGCCCACGACTTCGAGGAGAAGTAGCCCCGGCGACCCGGGCGAAGATCGCCCCTTGCGCCCCGTTACGCTCGATGCCATGAAAGCGAATGTGCTGACCCGCTACCGGGTGATGGCGTACATCACCGCCGTGTGGCTGCTCGTGTTCACCGGCGCCATCGTCCTGAAGTACGGGTTCGACACCGGCGACACCATGCTGATCTCGCAGATCCACGGTGTGCTGTTCATCATCTACGTGATCTTCGCCTTCGACCTCGGCTCCAAGGCGAAGTGGCCGTTCGGCAAGCTGCTGTGGGTGCTGGCCGCCGGCTGCATCCCGTTCGCCTCCTTCTTCGTCGAGCCGAAGGTGACCCGCGAGGCCCGCGCCCTGGTCGCGGGCGGCGCCACCCCGGTCGAGGCCGAGGCGTAATACCTGGTGACGGCCGCGAGCAGGGGCTCGCGGCCGTCAGGCGTCGACATTTACTAGGACGTCCTAGTAAATTCGAAGCATGGACGCTGACGCGATCGAGGAAGGCCGCCGACGCTGGCAGGCCCGTTACGACAAGGCCCGCAAGCGGGACGCCGACTTCACCACGCTCTCCGGGGACCCGGTCGAGCCGGTATACGGCCCGCGGCCCGGGGACACCTACGAGGGATTCGAGCGCATCGGCTGGCCCGGTGAGTACCCCTTCACCCGCGGTCTGCACCCGACCGGCTACCGGGGCCGCACCTGGACCATCCGCCAGTTCGCCGGCTTCGGCAACGCCGAGCAGACCAACGAGCGCTACAAGATGATCCTGGCCGCCGGCGGAGGCGGGCTCTCCGTCGCCTTCGACATGCCGACGCTGATGGGCCGCGACTCCGACGACCCGCGCTCGCTCGGCGAGGTCGGTCACTGCGGTGTGGCCATCGACTCGGCCGCCGACATGGAGGTCCTGTTCAAGGACATCCCCCTGGGTGATGTGACGACGTCGATGACGATCTCCGGTCCGGCCGTCCCGGTCTTCTGCATGTACCTGGTCGCCGCCGAGCGCCAGGGCGTCGACCCGGCCGTGCTCAACGGCACCCTGCAGACGGACATCTTCAAGGAGTACATCGCGCAGAAGGAGTGGCTGTTCCAGCCCGAGCCCCATCTGCGCCTGATCGGCGACCTGATGGAGCACTGCGCGCAGGGCATCCCCGCCTACAAGCCGCTGTCCGTCTCCGGCTACCACATCCGCGAAGCCGGTGCGACGGCCGCGCAGGAGCTCGCGTACACCCTCGCCGACGGCTTCGGCTACGTCGAGCTCGGTCTGTCCCGCGGCCTGGACGTGGACACCTTCGCGCCCGGTCTCTCCTTCTTCTTCGACGCGCACCTCGACTTCTTCGAGGAGATCGCCAAGTTCCGTGCCGCGCGCCGGATCTGGGCCCGTTGGATGAAGGAGGTGTACGGGGCGAAGACGGACAAGGCGCAGTGGCTGCGGTTCCACACCCAGACCGCCGGAGTCTCGCTCACCGCCCAGCAGCCGTACAACAACGTGGTGCGCACCGCCGTCGAGGCCCTGTCCGCCGTCCTCGGCGGCACCAACTCCCTGCACACCAACGCCCTCGACGAGACCCTCGCGCTGCCCTCCGAGCAGGCCGCCGAGATCGCGCTGCGCACTCAGCAGGTGCTCATGGAGGAGACCGGTGTCGCCAACGTCGCGGACCCGCTGGGCGGTTCGTGGTACGTCGAGCAGCTCACCGACCGGATCGAGGCCGACGCCGAGAAGATCTTCGAGCAGATCAGGGAGCGTGGACTGCGTGCCCACCCGGACGGCAAGCACCCGATCGGCCCGATGACGTCCGGCATCCTGCGCGGGATCGAGGACGGCTGGTTCACCGGCGAGATCGCCGAGTCCGCCTTCCGCTACCAGCAGGCGCTGGAGAAGGGCGAGAAGAAGGTCGTCGGCGTCAACACCGCCACCGGTTCGGTCACGGGCGACCTGGAGATCCTGCGGGTGAGCCACGAGGTCGAGTGGGAGCAGGTCCGCGTGCTCGGCGAGCGCAAGGGCCGGCGCGACGACGCCGCGGTGCGGGCCGCGCTGGACGCGATGCTCGGCGCCGCGCGCGACGGCTCCAACATGATCGGCCCGATGCTCGACGCCGTCCGCGCGGAGGCGACCCTCGGCGAGATCTGCGGGACGCTGCGCGACGAGTGGGGCGTCTACACGGAGCCGCCGGGCTTCTGACGGCCGGGGCGCGCCGCGTGCACCGGCGGGGGCCGGTACGGACTGCGCTCACCCGGCCCTGTCACGGCCCCCGGCCCCCGGCCCCCGGCCCCCGGCCGAGCCGGCCGGGGCCGCGCCCGGCCGCGGCGCGACCGGAAGCCCGCGGCCACACGGCCGTTCAGGCCGAGAGCGCGCCGAGGCCGGACACCAGCAGGGCGGTGAACCGGCGCGCCCACTCCGCGTCCACCGGCTCCGCGCTCACCAGCGCGCGGTGGACCACGGCGCCCGCCACCACGTCGAAGATCAGGTCCGCGTTGCGGGCCTCCGCCGCGGGGTCGTCCTCGTACGGAAGCTCGCCGCGGGCCTGTGCGCGTTCCCGGCCCTCCACGACCAGCCGCTTCTGCCGCTCGACGATCGCCTCGCGGATCCGGCCGCGCAGCGCGTCGTCGCACGTGGACTCCGCGACCACGCCCATGAGCGCGGTCTTGGTCTCCGGCTGCGCGAGAAGGTCGGCGAACTGCAGGACCACGCCCTCCACATCGGCGGCGAGGCTGCCCCGGTCGGGGAGCTCGAGCTCGTCGAAGAGCACGGCGACCGCGTCGACGACGAGCTCGTTCTTGTTGGTCCAGCGGCGGTAGAGCGTCGTCTTGGCCACTCCGGCCCGGGCGGCCACATCCCCCATCGTCAGCTTCGACCAGCCGAGCTGGACGAGCGCGGCACGGGTCGCGGCCAGGATCGCGGCGTCGGTCTCGGCGCTGCGTGGCCGTCCCGTACGACCCTTGCGTACGGGTTCGGGGTGGGCGGTGCTGGGCATGCCGGAGACCATACCGGCCGGTAAGCAGATTGCTGTGAGGCAGTTCACCGGGGAAATCTCACACGCGGCGACCGCGATGCAGATACGCTACGACGCGTAGCGAAAGCCGGGTCCGAGCGGCCGGGTCCGGAGCGACGACCACAGGCGCCGAGGTGGGGACCCGGCGCCGTTCCGGCTGATGGTACGGCCGGTTTTTCACATGCGCGCGCGGAAGGGGGAGGATGTACCCATGCAGCCTAGGAACATGTCCATGAGCGGCGTCGTCGACCTCGCCGCGGTGAAGGCGGCCGGAGAGGCCAAGGCGAAGGCGGAGCAGGCCCGCGCGGAGGCCGCCCGGCAGGGTGGCGGCGGTGCCGTGTCGCCCGCCGCGCTGGTGATCGACACCGACGAGGCGCGCTTCGAGCGCGACGTCCTGCAGCGTTCCACCGAGGTCCCGGTCGTCATCGACTTCTGGGCCGAGTGGTGCGAGCCGTGCAAGCAGCTCAGCCCGCTTCTGGACCGCCTCGCGAAGGAGTACAACGGCCGGTTCGTTCTCGCCAAGATCGACGTCGACGCCAACCAGATGCTGATGCAGCAGTTCGGCGTCCAGGGCATCCCGGCGGTCTTCGCCGTGGTGGCGGGCCAGGCGCTGCCCCTCTTCCAGGGCGCGGCCCCCGAGGCGCAGATCCGTCAGACCCTGGACCAGCTGATCCAGGTGGCCGAGGAGCGCTTCGGGCTCACCGGCGTCACCGTGGACCCGGACGTGTCGGGCGAGGCGGCCGAGGCCCCCGCGCCGGCGGGCCCGTACGACGCGCTGTTGAGCGCGGCCATGGACGCGCTCGACGCCGGCGACTTCGGCGGCGCGATCCAGGCGTACAAGAACGTGCTGGCGGACGACCCCGCCAACAGTGAGGCCAAGCTGGGCCTCGCGCAGGCCGAACTGCTCGGCCGCGTACGGGACATGGACCCGCAGCAGGTCCGCCGGGACGCCGCCGACAACCCGGGCGACGTGCGGGCCCAGATCGCCGCGGCCGACCTCGACCTGGTCGGCGGTCACGTGGAGGACGCGTTCGGCCGGCTCGTGGAGACCGTGCGGCGCACGGCGGGCGCGGACCGCGACGCGGCGCGGGTGCGGCTGCTCGAACTCTTCGAGGTGGTCGGTCCCGACGACCCGCGGGTGACGGCGTCGCGTCAGGCGCTCGCGCGGGTGCTGTTCTGACCCCACATTGACAGACCTTCTGACAACGGCGCCCGAATGCGCCGTGTCCGACGGTTTTGCGGCGGTGGCGCGGTGTGCGGCGCCACCGCCGATTTGGCGACACAGTGACACATCGCAGCCGTGCTTTACCAAAACTTGGTAATGAGAACGTCTGTTACTCCGAGTACAGCGGGCCGCTGGTTCTGTCCGTTTATCGATGCCAATCTCCCGCTCTGCTCCCTGGGTGGGTGGCACCCTGTGTGCTCGGTCGACGCCGCGCGGTCGTGGCGTGGTTATCAGGCCGTTACTAGCGAGTAACGAACCCCCTTGTATCCGGGCTTGGAATGGACCACGATCGGCGACGCTCGGTCCAATACCGCACCCGCCCGGCTTCCCGCCGTGCCGCGGTCCGTTGGGTCCCCACCGGGCCGGTCGGCGGCAGTGGCGCCGGCCGCGGACAGGGGGGTTCCTGCTGACCGGCAGGGCCTGTCCGACCGGTTGCGCGAGAGTGCGGCCAGTGGTTGTCGCTCGGGGGTGATCGCCGGTGTTTCGGACGCAGTCAGCGCCTGAAAGTACAGGCGCTCTCCTTCCCGAGGACGTAGCACTTCTCCCATCCCAGGACGGGCCCGCGGGCCCGGACCGGAGATGTACGTCCGAGAAGGAGGAAAGTCATGGAGTCTGTGGCTCGTGGTGGAACCAGATGGAAGCGGTTCGCCCTTGTCATGGTGCCGAGTGTGGCCGCGACGGCCGCGATAGGCATCGGCCTGGCACAGGGCGCGCTCGCCGCGTCGTTCGCTGTGTCCGGCCAGGAGTTCAAGGTCACCGCAGGCAAGCTCGTCGGACATGGGTTCGCCCAGTACGGCGGCGTCGACATGGGGTACAAGGACCTCAAGGGTGACGAGAAGGTCGCGCGTCCCGTCGCGATCTCGACCTTCAAGAACGCCTCGATCACCAAGATGTGCCAGTCGGTCGTCACCGACGTGCCGTTCGTCGGCAAGGTCACCCTGCGGCTGACCGCAGGTGACAAGGGCACGGACGTCAAGGCGCAGAACCTGTACCTGGACGTGTCCGAGCTGGACGCGAACGCCAAGTTCGAGAACATCGACATCGGTGTCGCGGCCAAGGACACGGACAACCCCGGCGTGGGCAAGGGTCCTGAGGTCAAGGACAAGTCCATCCTGCCCAACGGCTTCGGACAGCAGGCCGACGTGGCCACGCTGACCGACGTCGAGCAGAAGGCGTGGGCGACCACCGCCGGCACCTTCGAACTGAGCGGTCTGAGCATGCGCCTGCACAAGGGCGACGGACCCAAGGTCGAGTGCTACTGACGGTCATCCCGTCCGGGCGGGCGGGTGAAACTCTGGCAGCTTCGCCCGCCCGCCACTCTCTTCACACAGCAACGCCAGTACCAGGGAGCTGTTTTCCATGAGCGCCGAGTCTGCAGTGTCACAGGGGCGGGACGAGCACTTCGTCCGCGTCATTCGGCGGAACTTCCGCAACTGGCGGGGACAGCGGCCGTTCTGGGCCGGACTGTTCACCCTGCTCGGTGGAATCCCGATCGCCTACTTCCCGTATGCCACCTTCAAGCTCGGTCACATGACCCTGTCGATGGCGACGACGGCGGGCGCGGGCTCCTTGATCATCGGCGTACTGCTGGTCACGCTCGGTCTGACGATGTGGTTCCACCACATCGTCAGGGTGTTCGCGGGCATAGCCACGATTCTCCTGGCACTGATCTCGATCCCGATCGCCAACCTGGGCGGGTTCGTCGTCGGCTTCCTGTTCTCTCTCATCGGTGGCGCGCTCGCTCTGTCGTGGGTGCCGGGGAAGCCCGCGGCGGCGAGTGCCGTGCCGTCCGCCGACGAGACCGCTCCGCCGAGCGACGTGGAGATCCCCGCCGTGCCCGAGCAGTGGGACGGCTACGGCGTGGACGCACACGAGGCAACCATCGAAGGCAACGGAGGGAGGAACAGTGCCGGGTGACGTGACACCACCGCTGTCCGCGGGCGCGGGCGGCGACGGTTCGCGCGAGAGGAAAGGGCCGCGGCACGCCGCCCCCAGGAAGTCGCTGCTGAACAGGATGCAGCTGCCCGCGAGCAAGGCCATAGCCCTGGCCGCGATGCCCACCGCCGTGTTCGTGGGCATGGGCCTCGCTCCCAAGCTGGCGCTCGCCGACGACAAGGACATCCCGTTCGCACCCGGTCCGTGCGTGACGCGCTCGGACGAGCCGGCGGAGTCCGAGTCGCCGTCGCCCTCCGAGTCGGCGAAGCCGTCCGAGACGCCGTCGCCTTCCGACAGTGCGGAGCCGGAGCCGGCGCCGAGCGAGACGTCCCTCACGGACGTCCTGAAGCCGAATCCGTCCGAGAGCCCGTCGGCGGACGCGGCGGACGCGGCGGACGCGGCGGACAAGACCGCGGAGGCCGTGTCGCCTGAGCCGGCCCCGAGCGAGACCAGGAACCCCCTGGACCCGCTGGGCGTGGGCGACGCGCTCGAGGACCTGTTCGACGGCCCCGACAAGGAGCCGGAGACCAGCCCGACGCCGAGCGAGAGCGCGAGCACCGAGCCGGCTGCCGAGCCCTCAGAGGAACCGTCCGAGAAGCCGGCGGAGGAGCCGGCGGAGAAGCCCGCCGACGCCGTGGGCGACGTGGTGGACGACACGGTCGACACGTCCAAGGAAGCGATCAAGGACGCCGCGGACAAGGTGGGCGCGACGGTCGAGGAGCTGGACGAGGACGTCAAGGGGCTCGACCCGAAGGCGGACGAGGACATCCCGGACGGCGCCAAGCCGCGCTTCCCGTGCCCGACCCCAGACCCGGAGGCGCTCGCCGCCGCGGAAATGGAGCCAGGCCGTCCGCTGCTTCCGGACGAGCCGTGGATCCTGGAGAGCACCCGGCTCACCCTGAACGGCCTGGACTACCACGGCATCGTCGAGGTCAAGACGGGCAGCGGCAAGGTCAAGAAGGTGCTGAAGTTCACGGCGACGGGCGTGGACATCAAGGACCTGCACCAGCTGGTGCAGGGCCCGAACGGCACGATCGCGCACGTCGAGGCCGACAAGGGCTCCACGTCGACCATCCGCGACGGCGAGGTCACGATGTACACGGAGGAGCTGAAGGGCAACCTCTTCGGTCTCATCCCGGTGACGTTCAGCCCCGAGACACCGCCGCCGCTGAATGTCCCGTTCGCCTTCTTCACCGATGTGAAGGTGACGCAGGCCGGCCAGTTCGGCGGCACGCTGACGGTCCCAGGACTGCACAACTACTTCACGGGCGCCGAGAGCTGACCCGAGAGGACCGGACCACCGGGAGCCGCGAAAGGAACTGCGGGCCGTACCCCCTCGGGGTGCGGCCCGCAGTCGTGGGACTCCGCCCGGTGGCGGCGCTCGGCCGCCCGTCGGGCGCAGAGGGGGGTCAGGACTTCGACTGACCGCCCAGGTGGTGCACCCGGACCATGTTCGTCGTGCCCGGGACACCCGGAGGGGAGCCCGCGGTGATGATCATGGTGTCGCCCTCGTTGTAGCGCTGGAGCTTCAGCAGTGCCGCGTCCACCAGGTCCACCATCGCGTCCGTCGTCTCCACGAACGGCGCCAGGAAGGACTCCACGCCCCAGCTCAGCGACAGCTGGTTGCGGGTGGACTCGTCCGTCGTGAAGGCCAGGATCGGCTGGGACGCGCGGTAGCGGGACAGACGGCGGGCCGTGTCGCCGGACTTGGTGAAGGCCACCAGGGCCTTGCCGTCCAGGAAGTCGGCGATCTCGCAGGCCGCGCGGGCCACCGAACCGCCCTGGGTGCGCGGCTTCTTGCCCGGAACCAGCGGCTGGAGGCCCTTGGAGAGCAGTTCCTCCTCCGCCGCGGAGACGATCTTCGACATCGTCCGGACCGTCTCGATCGGGTACGCGCCGACCGAGGACTCCGCGGAGAGCATGACCGCGTCCGCGCCGTCCAGGATCGCGTTGGCGACGTCGGACGCCTCGGCACGGGTGGGACGGGAGTTGGTGATCATCGACTCCATCATCTGGGTCGCCACGATCACCGGCTTGGCGTTGCGGCGGCACATCTCGATGAGCCGCTTCTGCACCATCGGGACCCGCTCGAGGGGGTACTCGACGGCCAGGTCGCCGCGCGCCACCATCACGCCGTCGAACGCCATCACGACGTCCTGCATGTTGGCGACGGCCTGCGGCTTCTCCACCTTGGCGATGACGGGGACCCGGCGGCCCTCCTCGTCCATGACCTTGTGGACGTCCTTGACGTCACTGGCGTCGCGGACGAACGAGAGCGCCACGAGGTCACAGCCCATGCGGAGCGCGAAGCGCAGGTCCTCGACGTCCTTCTCGGACAGGGCGGGGACGTTGACCGCCGCGCCGGGCAGGTTGATGCCCTTGTGGTCGGAGATCACGCCGCCCTCGACGACGATCGTCTTGACCCGCTGCCCGTCGACCTCGACGACGCGCAGCTCGACGTTGCCGTCGTTGATCAGGACCTGGTCGCCCTTGGAGACGTCTCCGGGCAGGCCCTTGTACGTGGTCCCGCAGATCGACTTGTCGCCGGGGACGTCCTCGGTGGTGATGGTGAACTCGTCGCCGCGGACCAGTTCGACCGGTCCCTCGGCAAAGGTCTCGAGGCGGATCTTGGGACCCTGGAGGTCGGCCAGCACGCCGACGGCGTGCCCCGTCTCCTCGCACGCCTGACGCAGGCGGTGATACCGCTCCTCGTGCTCAGCGTGGGTCCCGTGGCTCATGTTGAAACGGGCCACGTTCATGCCGGCCTCGATGAGCGCTTTCAGCTGCTCGTAGGAGTCGACGGCGGGGCCCAGTGTGCAGACGATTTTGGAACGGCGCATAAGGCGGATCCTATCGGTTTGTTTCCCTGCGGAATATTCCGTCTGGTGGAATGTACAAATGGGCGCCATACCGCTCAGGCGTTCACCCTTTCCCGCACCAGCTCGAAGGTCTGGCGGGCGATCTCCAGCTCCTCGTCCGTCGGGACCACGGCCACCGCGACCCGTGCGCCCTGCGGCGAGATCAGCCGCGCCTCGTCCGAGCCCTCGGCGTTGAGCCCGGCGTCCACCGCGAGGCCCAACTGCTCCAGGCCGGCGATCGCCGCCTCCCGCACCGGCGCGGCATTTTCACCGACCCCGGCCGTGAATGCGACCGCGTCCACCCGGCCGAGTACCGCGTAGTACGCCCCGATGTACTTCTTCAGCCGGTGGACGTAAATGTCGAACGCCAGCTTCGCCCGCTCGTCGCCCGCGTCGACACGGCGGCGGATCTCCCGCATGTCGTTGTCCCCGCAAAGGCCCACCAGACCGCTCTTCTTGTTGAGCAGCACATCGACCTCGTCGGCCGACATTCCCGCCACCCGCATGAGGTGGAACGTCACCGCCGGGTCGATGTCCCCCGAGCGCGTACCCATCACGAGCCCTTCCAAGGGGGTCAGCCCCATCGAGGTGTCCACGCAGCGGCCGCCGGCCACCGCCGAGGCGGACGCTCCGTTGCCGAGGTGCAGCACGATGACATTCACCTCGGACGGGTCCTTGCCCAGCAGCGCCGCCGTCGCCCGCGACACGTACGCGTGCGAGGTGCCGTGGAAGCCGTAGCGGCGGATCCGGTGGGCGTCGGCCGTCTCGACGTCGATGGCGTACCGGGCGGCCGGCTCGGGCATTGTCGTGTGGAACGCCGTGTCGAACACCGCGACCTGCGGCAGGTCGGGCCGCAGCGCCTGCGCGGTACGGATGCCGGTGATGTTCGCCGGGTTGTGCAGCGGGGCGACCGGGACCAGACGCTCGATCTCCGCCATCACCTCGTCCGTGATCACCGTCGGCTCGGTGAACCGCAGGCCGCCGTGCACCACCCGGTGACCGATCGCCGCCAGCTCGGGGGAGTCCAGGCCGAGACCGTCGTGCGCCAGCTCGTCGGCGACCGCCTTCAGCGCGGCCGAGTGGTCGGCGATCGCGCCCGCGCGCTCCCGCCTGTCGCCGCCGGTCAGCGGAGTGTGCACCAGGCGCGAGGTGGACTCGCCGATCCGCTCGACCAGACCGACGGCCAGCCGCGTGCTGTCGCGCATGTCCAGCAGCTGGTACTTCACCGACGACGAGCCGGAGTTGAGGACGAGGACGCGGGTGGCGGTGCGGGTCATGCGGGAAGCTCCTGAGCCTTCGACGGGTCCTGGGACTGGATCGCGGTGATCGCGACCGTGTTGACGATGTCGCTGACGAGCGCGCCGCGCGACAGGTCGTTGACCGGCTTGCGCAGACCCTGCAGCACCGGGCCGACCGCCACGGCGCCGGCCGAGCGCTGGACGGCCTTGTACGTGTTGTTGCCCGTGTTCAGGTCGGGGAAGATCAGGACGGTCGCCCGGCCCGCCACCTCGGAGTCGGGCAGCTTCGTCGCCGCGACGGACTGGTCGACCGCCGCGTCGTACTGGATGGGACCCTCGATCCGCAGGTCGGGCCGGGACTCCCGGACCAGCTTGGTCGCCTCGCGCACCTTGTCCACGTCCGCGCCCGTCCCCGACGTGCCCGTGGAGTACGACAGCATCGCGATGCGCGGCTCCACGCCGAAGCGGGCGGCCGTCGCCGCCGACTGGATCGCGATGTCCGCGAGCTGCTCGGCGTCGGGGTCCGGGTTCACCGCGCAGTCGCCGTACACCAGCACCCGGTCGGCCAGGCACATGAAGAAGACCGACGAGACGATCGAGGCTTCGGACTTGGTCTTGATGATCTCGAAGGCCGGGCGGATCGTCGCCGCGGTGGAGTGGACGGAACCCGACACCATGCCGTCGGCCAGGCCCTCGTCGACCATGAGCGTGCCGAAGTAGTTGACGTCCGCCACCACGTCGTACGCCAGCTCCACGTTCACGCCCTTGTGCGCGCGCAGCGCCGCGTACCGCTCGGCGAAGGTCTGGCGCAGCTCCGAGGTCTGCGGGTCGATCAGCTGGGCCGCCGTGAGGTCGATGCCGAGGTCGGCGGCCTTCTTGCGGATCTGCTCGGTGTCCCCGAGCAGCGTCAGGTCGCAGACGTCGCGGCGGATCAGCACGTCGGCGGCGCGCAGCACCCGCTCCTCCGAGCCCTCGGGCAGCACGACGCGGCGGCGGTCGGCACGGGCCTGCTCCAGCAGCTCGTGCTCGAACATCATCGGCGTCACCCGGCCGCTGCGCGCGACCGCGAGCCGGGCCAGCAGGTCCGCGGTGTCCGCATGGCGCTCGAACAGGCCCAGGGCGGTCTCCGCCTTGCGCGGTGTGGTGGCGCTCAACTTGCCTTCCAGCGCGAACAGTTCGCCGGCCGTCGGGAAGCTGTTGCCCGCGACCGACACCACCGGCGTGCCGGGGGCGAGGCGGGAGGCGAGGGTGAGGATCTCCTCGCTCGGGCGCTCGTTCAGCGTCAGCAGCACCCCCGCGATGGGCGGCGTGCCCGCGGAGTGGGCGGCGAGCGCGCCCACCACCAGGTCGGCGCGGTCGCCGGGCGTGACCACCATGCAGCCGGGCGTCAGGGCGCCGAGGAAGTTCGGCAGCATCGCCCCGCCGAAGACGAAGTCCAGCGCGTCGCGCGCGAGGCCGGAGTCGTCGCCGAGCAGCACGGTGCCGCCGAGGGCGTGCGTGATCTGGGAGACCGTGGGCGCGGCGAGCGCGGGCTCGTCGGGCAGCACGTAGCAGGGGACCGGGAGGCGGGCGGCGAGCCGCTCGGCTATCGCGGCGCGGTCGCCGGGCGCGACCCGGTTCGCGACCATGGCGAGCACGTTGCAGCCCAGGCCCTCGTAGGCGCGGTAGGCGTTGCGGGTCTCCGCCCGTACGGACTCCGGCGTCTGGCCCTTGCCGCCGACCACGGCGATCACCGAGGCGCCGAACTCGTTCGCCAGCCGTGCGTTGAGCGCCAGCTCGTCCGGGAGCTGCGTGCCCGCGTAGTCCGTGCCGAGGACCAGGACCACCTCGTAGTCCCTGGCCACCCGCAGGAAGCGCTCGACCAGGGCGGAGACCAGCTCGTCGGTGCCCTTCTCGGCCTGCAGCGCCGCCGCCTGGTGGTAGTCGATGCCGTACACCGACGCCGGGTCCTGGGAGAGCCGGTAGCGCGCCCGCAGCAGTTCGAAGAGCCGGTCGGGTCCGTCGTGGACGAGCGGGCGGAAGACGCCCACCCGGTCCACCTGGCGGGTCAGGAGCTCCATGACCCCCAGCTCGACCACCTGCCGTCCGTCTCCGCGGTCGATCCCGGTCACGTACACGCTGCGCGTCACGCGTGCTCTCCCGTCCATTGCGTCGTTCCGGTACGTCGTTCCGGTCCGCGCCGCGGGCGGGCGGCCGACCGGATGTGGGCGTGCAGAAGAACCGCCCGGGGCGGCATTGCCCTCTTGACAATACCCCTGAGGATGGATAAAGCGCCCGTCGGGCACCGTGCGGCCCGGCCTGAGGGGGGCTGCCGGGAGCGCGGGCGGTTCGGGCACCGTGGGACAATCGGACCGGGCTCACACGTACGACGACGAGCAGGAGACACGGCACGATGCGTATCGGAGTTCTCACCGCAGGCGGCGACTGTCCCGGCCTGAACGCAGTGATCCGGTCGGTCGTGCACCGCGCCCTGACCGGCCACGGCGACGAGGTCATCGGCTTCGAGGACGGTTTCCGTGGTCTGCTCGACGGCCACTACCGCCCCCTCGACCTCAATGCGGTGGGCGGAATCCTCGCCCGGGGCGGCACCATCCTCGGCTCCACCCGCCTGGAACGCGGCCGCCTGCGCGAAGCCGCGGAGAACGCGGCGGAGTTGGCGAAGCAGTACGGCATCGACGCGCTCATCCCCATCGGCGGCGAGGGCACGCTCACCGCGTCCCGCCTGCTGTCGGAGGCCGGGATGCCCGTCGTGGGCGTCCCCAAGACGATCGACAACGACATCTCGTCCACCGACCGCACCTTCGGTTTCGACACCGCCGTCATGGTCGCCACCGAGGCGATCGACCGGCTCAAGACGACCGCCGAGTCGCACCAGCGCGTGATGGTCGTCGAGGTCATGGGCCGGCACGCGGGCTGGATCGCCCTGGAGTCGGGCATGGCGGGCGGTGCGCACGGCATCTGCCTGCCGGAGCGGCCCTTCGAGGTCGACGACCTGGTGAAGATGGTGGAGGAGCGCTTCGCGCGCGGCAAGAAGTTCGCGGTCGTCTGCGTCGCCGAGGGCGCGCACCCCGCCGAGGGGTCGATGGAGTACGCCAAGGGCGAGATCGACCAGTTCGGCCACGAGCGCTTCCAGGGCATCGGCAACCGCCTGGCCGCGGAGCTCGAGCGGCGCCTCGGCAAGGAGGCCAAGCCGGTCATCCTGGGCCATGTGCAGCGCGGCGGCACACCGACCGCGTACGACAGGGTCCTCGCCACCCGCTTCGGCTGGCACGCGGTGGAGGCGGCGCACCGCGGCGACTTCGGCAAGATGACGGCGCTGCGCGGCACGGACGTGGTGATGGTGCCGCTGGCCGACGCGGTGACACGGCTGAAGACGGTGCCGGAGGACCGGGTGTTCGAGGCGGAGTCCGTCTTCTGAGGGGTCCGCCCCCGCTGTCCTGCGCCGAGCGGCCCCGACCGTCCTTCCACGGACGGTCGGGGCCGCTCGTGCTTCCCCCTCTTCCCCCGTGATCCCCCGTTTCCCCCGTACGCCCCCGGGTGGCCCGCGCGGTCGGCGCGGAATCCGGTTGGCGCAGATCACTCTTGAGTTCCGCGGCCCCCGTCGCAAGGCTGTTTCCTGTCCGGGACATGTCCCACCCTGTCCCAGCTGGTGAATCGGCAGAAGGAGAGCGGATGGCGGGGGCCAGGAGCGGTGCTCCGGATCCGGAAAGGGCCACCGACGCGGCCGAGTTCGTGGCCGCTCTGCAGGCGCTGAAGGACTGGTCGGGGCTGACGTATCGCGAACTGACGTCCCGGGCGGAGGCGTTGGGCGACGTGCTGCCGCGCTCCACGGTCGCCAACATGCTCGCCCGCGCGACGGTGCCACGCGAGGAGCTGGTCGCCGCCTTCGTGCGGGCGTGCGGGTGCGACCCGGGCGACCTAGACACCTGGCTGCGGGTGCGCAAGGAGCTGGCCCGCGGGGAGCGGCAGGCCGAAGAGGCTCCGGACGCGGTCTCGCCCGACCGCGACCCGGCAGGCGCCGGGGCCGCCGGCGAAGCCGCCCACGCGCGCGGCAGCGCACCCGCCGAGCCGCCGCCCGCCCCGGGGGCCGCGGCGAGGCGGCCGCGCCGCCGGACACGGGTCCTGCTGCCCGTCGCCGGATTCCTGCTCGCCTCCGCGGCGGTGGCCGCGGCCGTCGGCCTTCCCGGCGACGGCGACGGCGAGGGGCGCGAGAAGGGGCGGGCAGACGGGCGGCCCGCCGCCGCGTCCGGGCCGGGCCCCGCGCCCGCGCCCGGAGCCGTGACGATCAGAGCCGTGCACTCCGGTCTGTGCCTCGCAGAGGACGGCGGCCAGAACGGCCAGGTGTACCAGCGCGCCTGCGCACCGGACTCGATCCCGCGCTTCGCGCTCAAGCGGATCGAGGGCGGCTGGCGGCTGGTGACGTTCCACCAGAAGTTCGGAGAGGGCTGCACGGGCGTGCAGGACAAGTCGGTGTGGGACGGAGCCCCCGTCGAGGACCAGGAGTGCGGCAAGCGCGGCCCGGCCGAGGCGTTCCGCCTGGAGCCGGTCGGCAGCCCCGTACGCGGCTACCGCCTGCGCCCGCTCCACAGTGACCTCTGCGTCGGCGTGGAGGCGGGAACCAAGCGGGCGGGGGAGCCGTTGCGGCAGCTCACCTGTGCCGCTGACGCCGAGGGGCAGCTCTTCGCCTTCGACCGCAGGGAGTCCGCGGCGACAGGATGAACAACAGACCGCCGGCGCAGGCACGTTCGGCGTGACGCACCTTCCGCGTGAAACGCGCCTTCCCGCTGTCGCCGTCAATTCGCCCGCAACGGGCTCGAACCACCCGTCGGCGGCCACCTCGGGCGGGCAAAGCGGACGTCGCGGCTGACGCGATTCGGCATGTCGGGTATACGACAGCCTTTCATTTGTCTGACCACTGTCATTCAGTCGCAGGTTGCTGGCAGTCTCGGCCGGGTTCCAGCAGGCAGCCGAACAACACACCGTCGACCCGGCACTTCCTCCCCACGTCGTGCACCCGGGCCGCGGCGCCGGTCTGTCCGCAAGCTCCTGACACCCCATCAGAGCGGCACCACCCCCGCCGCTCACCCCCCACCGGGCCGCGGACACCGAGCGGCCCCCTGCCGAGGAGACCTGAGTGACACCCAGCACCACCCGCAGGGCGACCACCCGAGCCGCGGTTCTCGTGGCGTCGGCCGCGATGGTCGTCGTCGGTATGCAGACCGGTCCGGCGACCGCCGAGGCGGAGAGGGCCGGCGACGCGACAGCCGTCGCCCAGGCGCCCGCCGACCGCGCCCTCGCTCTCAAGGCGGCGCAGGCCGGTGCCGGCGCCGAGGCGACCGCCCTCGGTCTCGGCGACAAGGAGAAGCTTGTCGTCCGCGATGTCATCAAGGACGCCGACGGCACCGTGCACACGCGGTACGAGCGCACCTACGCCGGACTGCCGGTCCTCGGCGGCGACCTCGTCGTCCACGAGAGGAAGAACGGCAAGCGCTCGGTCACCAAGGCCACCGAGGCCCGCATAGCCGTGCCCGGCACGGACGCGAAGGTCCCCGCGTCGGCCGCGGAGAAGTCCGCGCTGAAGGCCGCCGCGGCCCAGGACACCGGCGAGGCCGCAGCCGAGGGCGCGCCGCGCAAGGTCGTCTGGGCGGCGTCCGGCAAGCCCGTACTCGCCTGGGAGACCGTCGTCACCGGCCTCCAGCACGACGGCACGCCGAGCGAGCGGCACGTCGTGACCGACGCGACCACCGGAGCCGAGCTGTTCTCCTACGAGACGGTCCACACCGGCACCGGCACCGGCGACTACAACGGCACCGTCCCGCTGACCACCACGCCCAACGGCAGCACCTTCGACCTGAAAGACGGCCTGCGCGGCGGCCACCGCACCTTCGACCTGAACGGCGGCACCTCGGGCACCGGCACCCTGTTCAACGACGCCGACGACGTCTGGGGCGGCGGCCGGCAGAGCGCCGCGGTCGACGCGCACTACGGCGCCGCGGTCACCTGGGACTACTACAAGAACGTGCACGGCCGCAGCGGCATCCGGAACGACGGGGTCGCGGCGTACTCCCGGGTCCACTACGGCAACGCGTACGTCAACGCCTTCTGGTCCGACTCCTGCTTCTGCATGACCTACGGCGACGGCGCGAACAACACCAAGCCGCTCACCTCGCTCGACGTGGCCGCGCACGAGATGACCCACGGCGTGACCTCCAACACCGCCAAGCTCGTCTACCGCGGCGAGTCGGGCGGCCTGAACGAGGCCACCTCCGACATCTTCGGCGCCGCCGCCGAGTTCGCCGCGTCGAACACCGCCGACGCGGGCGACTACCTCATCGGCGAGAAGATCGACATCCGCGGCAACGGCACCCCGCTGCGCTACATGGACAAGCCCAGCAAGGACGGCAACTCCAAGGACTACTGGTACAAGGGCATCAACCGGATCGACGTCCACTACTCGTCCGGCCCCGCCAACCACTTCTTCTACCTGCTGTCCGAGGGCAGCGGCGCCAAGACGATCAACGGCGTGAGCTACGACAGCCCGACCTACGACGGCAAGGCCGTCAGCGGCATCGGCCGGGACAAGGCCGAGCGGATCTGGTACAAGGCGCTGACCGCGTACATGACCTCCACGACGGACTACGCGGGCGCCCGCACCGCCACCCTGTCGGCCGCGACCGACCTGTACGGCACGGGCAGCGCCGAGTACCAGGCGGTGAACGCCGCCTGGGCCGCGGTCAACGTCAAGTGACGACCCGCTGATCCGGCGGGCGACGCCGTCGCCCCGGGCCGTGGGGGGCGCCCCCGCCCCCCCCCGGGGGGGGGGGGGGGGGGGGGGGGGGGGCGGGGGGCCCCCCCAAGCGGATTTTGGGCACACCCCCCCCGCCCCCCCCGGGGGGGGAGAGCAGGAGGGGGGGCGG